>NZ_CAXRBQ010000065.1:0-16570 GCF_964228735.1 Pontibacterium sp.
GGTGTCAGTGAGTGGTGGAGCGAGAACGAAGTGATCCGCTCAAGCGCGCAATGTTGTGTGTCCCGATTCTTAGCCGTTCAGGATTTGAGTGTATGGACGGTCCTGAACTGATGATTGGCTGATCGAGCGGTTGTCCTAGTGCAACCATGATGACGGCACCTGACTCGCCTGCCGTCAGTGACAGGTCTGAGTCTGATCGGTCCAGAACACCGAGCTTCATCGCGTCCAGGCGTGTCTCTGCGACAGTTACCTCGCCTTCGCGAACATAGACGAATCCATTGCTTTGCCCGCTTGCTACTCCGTGGTGCCATCGGCCGTTGGGACGGATTCGCACATCAAGGTAGGTAATTGCGACGCTGTGCTTCGCAGGACTGGACGTACCATCATGACTGCCAACCAGAATCTTGGTCTCGCTGTCCTCAGTGGTGACCAGCGGTGTGTGTTCCTGCTGCGCCAGTGAATAGGTTACTGGCCCCATCTCTGCTTCATCCTTCGGGAGGAGGGTCCAGAGCTGAAAGGCATCGGTTGCGCCCTGGTGCGGGTAAACGGTCTCTTTGTGCAGCACACCCGCGCCAGCTGCCATAAGTTGCACACCACCTGCCTTCAGCGTGCCTTTGTTGCCGTCTGTGTCTTCGTGAACGATGTCACCAATGACCGGGTATGAAATGGTGGCAACACCGGAGTGTCCGTGAAAACCGAATCCTGTGGTGCCTGTTAAGCCTTCAGCATGGAAGTGGTCCCACAGCACAAACGGGTTGAGCTGTTCAACGTTGTGTTGGTTAACAAAACTGGTAACCGGGCCATGTCGATGGCCGTTTCTGATCTCTTCTATCGAGCGACTCATATCTTTGCCCCTGTAAATGTGAGTGATGGGTTAATCATATGGAATGCTCGATTGTTTGATTAGATGGTATAGTTGGTTTTATCTATCCCGTGTATGCAGGTAATCAGTGCATGATCGATTTCAATGAAATCTATGTGTTTGTGAAGGTGGTCGAGGCGGGCAGCTTTGTCGGTGCGAGCAAACAGCTCAACATGCCGTCTACCACCGTGAGCCGAAAGGTTCAGAAGCTGGAAGAAGCGTTGGGTGTCCGACTTCTACAGCGATCAACCCGCAAGTTGTACCTGACGGATATCGGCCAACAGTATTTTGAACGCTGCCAGCAGAGCCTTGTTGGGATCGAAGAGGCAACAATGATCGCCAGCCAGGCGCGATCGATGCCTACGGGTGTGTTGCGCATAACATCGCCGATGGATTTCGCCGTGAATTACCTGCAGCCCTGGGTGGATGAATTTTTGCGGATCTACCCAGAGGTAAACATCGAGCTGGAGGTGACAGACCGCTATGTGGACCTGCTTGATGAACGGATCGATATCGCATTCCGCTCGGGTGAACTCGAGGATTCCAGTCTTGTTGCACGCCGCATCGGTCCGAAACAGAGCGTGTTGTGTGCCAGCCCGGGGTATCTCGAACGAGCAGGGCAGCCCAATTCACCAGAGGAACTGAGTCATCACGACTGCGTCATCATGGGAACAAGTTTGGCCAATCAGCACTGGAGGCTGCAAACAAAAAACGGGGAAGTTACCGTCCCGGTGAAAGGGCGCTATGCGGTGGACAATATGCAGCTGGTGGTCAAGGCACTGATCAGTGGGATGGGGATCGCGCTGGTGCCTTATCCGTTGATTCGGGCACTGTTTAAGGATGGGGAGCTTGTTCAGGTGCTCGAAGGATGTGAGCCAGCCCAGCAAAGCATTTATGTGGTGTATCCATCACACAAACAATTGGCCAGGCACGTACGGGCGTTTATCGACTATGTCGTCGAGCAGACCACGCCTCAGGCGCCTTGGGAAGTGCCGTAAATCTGCTGCTGTCCTTAAAGGGCCTGTCACTCCGGCTTCACAAGGCGCGCGACAAGCTTGGTGACAACAGGGGCTACAAGCAAAACGGTTGGGAATGCGACGGAAAAAGCGATCACAAAGGCGGTCATCCAGCGCCCGAAAAACGTCGAATCGAGTCCGGTGTTGATAGCGACCAGAATGCCTGACATTAGAAATGCCATAAATGCGGACATGAGGAACGATATAAGGATTGGCGTATGACGTTTCTTGAACAACACGTGGATGGCTCCTGGCGTAAGTAAGTTGCTTGGTATCAGGGAGGCTTCCTAAAAAGCAGAACAAGCGTACTGATCTGAACCAGGCCTAACTAGAGGGTTAAATTGAGATAGGCCATCCCATCAGTGGGATAGTTTGATTGGTTGTGTCGAGAGACGTCGTTGAAGCAGAAGGGGTAACGTTGAGCACATATATTGGGCTGGGCATCGCTCTTCGGTGGCCAACCTTCTAACGAGTTGCTCCGTTGGTTCCACGCTATCTGACGAAGAACCAAAAAAAGCCCGACACGAGGTCGGGCAAAGGTAACGTAGAGTTACTTATGACAGAACATTAGGCTCATTAAGCATCCGATTTGAGCAGGTCACCCTTCGGATCGTAGACGCAGCCTTTGGTCGCTTTCGCCGGGTAGTGGTTACCCAGGATTTTAACCGTCAGATCTGCATCGATTGCATCAACGTTGATGTATGCCAGCGCCAGGCTCTTCTGCACACGGTGGCCGTAACCACCAGACGCGCATTGGCCCACAACCTTTCCATCCTGATAGACAGGCTCCATGCCTACAGATGCGTCAACGTCTGTGGAGTCGATCTCCAGCAACACTAGCTTGGTGCTAACACCTTGCTCCTTCTGCAGAGCCAGTGCAGCACGACCTTCGAATTCACCTTTATCCAGCTTCACGAACCAGCCCAAGTTCGCTTCCAGAGCGGTGTATTCAGTGATCAGGTCGTGGCCCCACATTGGGTAACCTTTCTCAAGACGCATGGAATCCATGGCGCGCAGACCGAAGTCGGAGATGTTGTACTCTTTACCCGCTTCCATCAGCGCGTCGTAGATCGCCAGCTGATGCTCGATTGGGTGATGCAGCTCCCAACCCAGTTCACCCACGAAGTTCATACGCAGGGCGCGTACCGGCGCACCTGCTACAGTGATCTCTTGGCCGGTGAACCAAGGGAAACCTTCGTTGCTCAGGTCTGCATCAGTGATCTTGGACAGTACTTTACGTGCATCCGGGCCAGCCAGTACCAATGTGCCGTAGTCACGGGTGATGTTGGTCAGGTTTACACTGTTGTCGGATGGCAGACGCTGTACCAACCAGTCTTCGATCAGTTGCTCACCAACCGCAGGCGCCATCATGTAGTAGCTACCATCCTGCAGACGTGTGATAGAGAATTCCCAAGCGACACCACCGTCATTGGTGAGTGGGTGGGCGAGGGCGGTGGCGCCCACTTCAACTGGAATGCGATTAGGGGAGATCGATTCCAGCCATGCGTGGGCGCCTTCACCGGAAATCTCAAACTTGGTAAATGGAGACAGGTCCAGTACACCAACATGTTTCTGTACGTTGAGACACTCTGCTGCAACCGGCTCAAACCAGTTGCCGCGGCGGAAACTGTGCTCTTCGACTGGTTCCATACCTTCAGGGGCAAACCAGCTCGCACGTTCCCAACCGTAGTAGGCACCGAACACCGCGTTCTTCTGACGCTGACGTTCGTAGATAGGTGCCTGCTTGATGCCGCGTTTCGCCGGACGCATTGCGTATTCGTTCGGGAAGCCCAGCTGGTACTCGTTAGCGTAAACCTCGGTGGCTTTCTCAACACAGAAGATGTTGTCGGAGTAGTCGTCACCGAAGCGGCGAGGATCAAGTTCCCAAATGTCCAGTTCCGGGTGACCGTTCACGATCCACTGGGACATGAAGTGACCGGCACCACCGCCCTGTACGATACCGAAGTTAAAGCCGGTGCAGACGAAGTAGTTCTTGAAGCCGTGAACCGGGCCGATCAGCGGGTGACCGTCCGGGGTGTAGGTGATCGGGCCGTTAACAACAGTCTTGATACCGGCTTTGGTGATCAGCTCTACCTGTTCCATAGCGGTACACATGATGTCTTCGATACGGTCCAGGTCCGGTTGCAGCAGCTCCTGACCAAATGCCGCAGGCACGCCGTCTACCGCCCAAGGGATACCGCCTTTTTCGTACGGCCCCAGGATGAAACCTTTACCTTCCTGACGCAGGTAGTAAGACACGTCCGGGTCACGCAGCATCGGCAGCATCTTGTCGCGTTCTTCCAGTTCCGGGATGTTATCCGTAACAATGAACTGGTGCTCCATGGATGCCATTGGCAGCTTGTGGCCAACCATCGCCGCCACTTCGTTGGCGCGGAAACCGGCTGCGTTGACGATGATGCCCGCGTCGATCACACCTTTCTCAGTGGTCACCAACCAGCGGCCGCTTTCCTGCTGCTCAATAGCGGTTACCGGGTTGCTGCGCACGATAGTCGCACCACCTGCTCGCGCGCCTGCCGCCATCGCGTTGGTCACGCTGGTTGGGTCGATGTGGCCGTCAGCCGGATCCCACATGCCACCCAGCAGACCGGTGGTATCCAGGTAAGGGTAGAGTTCTTTCAGACGCTCAACGGAAACCATCTCCAAGTTCAGGCCCGCCAGATCAGACATCGCTACAACACGTTCGAACTCATCCATTCGATCCTGGGTGTGGGCCAGACGCACTGCACCGGTCGGGTGGTGGTCAACTGGCTGACCGGTTTCTTCCTGCAGACGGCCGTACAGTGCAATACTGTGCTGCTGCATCTTCATCACGTTGTAGCTGTTACTGAAGTGAGGCAGGTTGCCCGCTGCGTGCCAGGTAGAACCGGAGGTCAGCTCAATCTTCTCGGTGAGCATTACGTCGCTCCAGCCGAGTTTAGTCAGGTGGTAAAGCGTACTCACACCTGCAATGCCGCCGCCAATGATTAATACGTCAGTCTTATTTTTCATTTATGTATTCCCATCGTTCAGCCAAAGGTCGAGTGAACCCAGTCGTTCACTTGTAAGGACTTGGTTATCGATGTTATGAATGTATTCGACCACCGACAAACGATATATTTCTTGCTTTCGAATAAGGTGAGCTAATGAAAGAAATGCTGACCAACAACATACAACTCAACTGGCTACGTACCTTTGAGGCGGCCGGACGACGCTTGAGTTTTACGTTATCAGCGCAAGAGCTGAACATGAGCCAATCGGCTGTAAGCCAGCAAATACAGTTGCTTGAGCACCATTTGAACCAGAAGCTGTTTGTGCGCGCGAACCGGACTATTCAACTCACAGATGCTGGTCGTTCCTTCCTGCCTTTAGTGCAGGACAGCATGCGTCAGTTGAACATTGGTGCTGCACAAATCTTCACGCCGCTGAACCAGGCGGTGGTGGAAATTAATGTGAATACGGCTTTTGGTGTGCTTTGGCTTGCACCGCGGATGCAGCGCTTTAACACCATTTACCCGCAGATCACCATTCGCCAGTTGGGTACTAACTGGGCGACGGATTTTGATATCTCTACCGCTGAGTTGGAGATTCGCTACGGTGCAGGTAATTGGCCGGGGTTTGTGGCCCATCCACTGGTTAAACCCAAACTGAGACCCTATTGTTCAGTAGCCAACGCCAAACGGGTGCGGCAACCGGCGGATCTGGAAAGCATGGTGTTGCTGGATGTCATTGGTACCCCACAGGGTTGGAATGCCTGGATGGAGAAGATGGGGCTGGCGGCCCCGGATGAGCAGTCCCATCAATACATGGACAGCCATGCCACTGCGGTATCAATGGCGGCAAACGGCTTTGGCGTGTGTCTAATGTATGACGAACTGATGGGTGAGGGCGTATTGGCCAAGCAGCTGGTGGCCCCGTTTGTCGATACCATCGACACCGAAGGTAACTATTATTTGTGTTACCAGAACGATAAAGAGCTGTCGGATGCCTCACGCATCTTTAAAGACTGGATATTGGGAAGTGGCGCACACAGCGAACCGCGCTAAGCAAGGAACGGGTAAAGAACGATGAAACGGCATATTCCATCACTGCATGCACTACGAGCGTTTGAAGCTACAGCACGCTTGCTGAGCTTTCAGCAGGCCGCAAAAGAGCTGAATGTGACCCATTCTGCCGTCAGTCATCAGATCAAAAACCTGGAAGAGGATCTCGGCCAGCCGCTGTTTGAGCGCTTGGGACGTACCATTGCGCTGACCGAAGTGGGGGCTGCTTATGTGGTTGAGATTCGCGAAGCGCTCAATATGATCGAAAGCAGCACCTACCGTATCTTTGGTGATCCGGATAAGGGTGACCTGTCGGTTCAGGTGTATATGGGGATCGCTTCCCGATGGTTGGTACAGCGCCTGGGGGATTTCCGCGATCAGTATCCCGATATCAACATCGCCCTGTACAGCTCCTACTATGACTGGGAGTTTGAGTCGAACGCCGCTGATATAGGCATCATCTACAGCGAAACCACCGAGCCGGGGTTGATGTATCAGCAGCTGTTTAAAGGGATGCTGATACCGGTGTGCAGCCCGGATCTGATCGCTGATAATCCTGATCTGACAGTGATGGAGCTGCTGGAAAAACCATTCCTGCGCATCAAAGAATCACCCAATAACCTGCCTGAGTGGCTGAAGCCTTTGGGTCTGGATGAAAGCCACGTTAACGTGGTGAGTGAACGGGACAACCACCAACTGGCGCTAGAGGCGGCAATCGCCGGCCATGGCGTGGCGATAGTGCAGTCATTCTTTGCCAGCGGCGACATCGCTGGGAACAGGCTGGTGGTGCCGGTGGATATGAAAGTACCCGAGATCGGCGCCTGGTACCTTGTACGTCCGTCACGGACACTGTCGGATATGAAGGTGAATTACTTCTCCAACTGGCTTTACCGGCAGATCATGGCTGATAAGACGCTGTTGCATGCGGGATAGGGCATTTCAGGTATCAGCTTGCTACCTTCTCCAGACGCGCTTTAACCGTTTCCATCACCTCGTGGGGTGGAATCACACCTTGCTTACTGACCACACAGCCTTTGGACGTACCTGCCGCGACGGTGCGTCCACCCACCACAAAGCTGTGGGTCATGTGAAAGAACTTCTCGTCCCAATCAACGATCTCCATCTTCACCTCATAACGCTGAAATAGGCCCAGCGGCTTTTTATAGGTCATGGTGTGTTCAGAGATCACCGGCATCCAGCCTTTCTTCATCATCGTTTTCGCCAGACCGGTGCGGATAAACATATCGACACGTGAAAGGTCGCAGATCGTCAGGTAACGTCCGTTATTCATATGGCGGTTGATATCCAGGTCGTTGGGTAACACGCGCATCGAGAGGCTGTTGCTTGGGTATTCGATGGAGAGTCTTGGCTTAAAGACGGACGCGATAAGCAGATAGAACATGCGGAAGATGAGGTTCATGAGATGGCCTGGAAATACGATGGGTTTTCTTACATCGTACGTTTAAGGTCGGGGAAGATCAGTGGCGGGAAACGTCAGATTGGGTGGCGGATTAAATCAAATGGCATGGGAAGAAGGCATGCCAATCTGTGTAGGGTAGCCTTTAGGCTACCGGCAGCCTGATCACCAAAGATGACGCAGAGGCTGCCCTACAAAGTGATCGGAGGGTGTAGAGCGGGAAGAACCTAAAACAGGCTCCCACGCAGAGCGTGGGAACCAAACGGGAGTACCTAAACCCGCATTACGCCTTACCTTTCCAAGGAATCAGTTTCGCTTCCAGCTTACGCATCAGAATATCGATCGCGTAACCTATCAGGCCGACGATTATGACCCCGAGGACAACGATATCGGTTGCCATAAACTTACTGGCGGCCATGATCATAAAGCCAACGCCGGATTCAGCGGCTACCAGCTCGGCGGCTACTACGGTGCCCCAACAGATACCCATCGCTACACGCATACCGGTGAAGATCTCCGGTAGGGAGTTTGGCAGGATCACATGAAACAGAACCTGTTTCTTGGTTGCGCCCAGCGAGTATGCCGCGTGGATTTTGGAAAGCTTTACGCTGCCAACACCTGCACGTGCCGCAATGACCATGATCCAAAGTGCAGCAAAGAACAGCAGCAGGATCTTGGAGCGTTCACCGATACCGGACCAGATAATCACCAGTGGAATAAACGCCAACGGTGGAATAGGGCGGAAGAACTCGACGATCGGGTCGAACCAGCCGCGCATCACCTGAGACAGCCCCATTGCGAAACCCAACGGTATGCCAATCAGACAGCCTACGGCGAAACCTACCAAAATACGGTAGAGGCTTGCCCATACGTGTTCCAGCAACGAGAAGTTGCGGTAACCATCCTGCGAGATAGCTGCAAACTGATCCCAAACGGCACCGGGTGCGGGCCAGAAGATAGGGTTGACCAGTTCAAGGGCGCTTCCCATATACCAAACGACGGACAGTACGAACACCGACAGGATGCTCCAAAGACGACCATCGGCCACCGCACTTGTGTCGCCGAACGTAACTGTTTTACGTTTTGTTAATCCACCGGCTTCGATACCCAGTTTTATTTTCAATTTTTCTATTAACGTCATTGCTTAACCTCCTGTACCGGTTGCCGCGAGCCCCATAATTTCTTCCTCCATCTCCCAGATCATTGTCAGGATCTCTTCTCGGGTTTTGATGAATTCAGGCGAGGCTTTAATCTCACGCGGGTTTTGGGTCAGGCCTGCATCTGCAAAAGGCAGGGAATATTGTTTCTTGATGCGACCGGGACGTGGTGCCATTACAAACAGCTTTTCGCCCAGGAAGAGTGCCTCCTCAACACTGTGAGTGATCAGGATGATGGTCTTACCGGTCTCTTTCCAAAGCTTCAGTACCAGGCTTTGCATCTTTTCACGGGTCAGCGCGTCCAGTGCACCCAACGGCTCATCCATCAGGATGACATCCGGGTCGTTTGCGAGACAGCGGGCGAGGGCAACACGCTGTTGCATACCGCCCGACAGCTCATAAATCGGTTTATCGCCGAAATCCTGCAAGCCTACGGTTTCAAGCAGGTGATTCACTGTAGCGTCAATCTCCTCTTTCGGCGTGCCTTTCATCTGCGGACCGAAGGCGATGTTCTCCGCCACGGTCAGCCACTCAAACAGAGCGCCTTGCTGGAAAACCATGCCGCGATCGGAACCCGGGCCATGCAATTCAGTTGAAGCTAGCGCAACCGTACCTTTGGTTGGCGCGAGGAAGCCCGCAATGATATTCAGCAGCGTACTCTTACCGCAGCCGGATGGGCCGAGGATTGATAACAGGTCACCCTGTTTCAGAGAGAAAGACACATCATTCAGTGCATGTACCTGTTCGCCACTTGGTGTTTCGAACACCATGGATACGTCATTCACGACAAGATCTGACATAGCTAAATCCTTAAACCAGAAAATTGAATAATGTTGGGCCGCACGTGTGCAGCGATTGGCCCAACAGGTCAGGTTGACTGCGTTTTACTTCACGTTCTGGTAGAAGCTGCTGTCGATACTAGCGCTGTAATCAGGCAGCGCTTTTGGGATCTGCTTGTGCAATACAAAGAAGTCTGCAACCTCTTTGGTGTACTGCTGTACGGTGCCGCCCATCCACTCGCTGGATACCTGTGCATCTTTCAGAGGGAAGTCGAACAGCGCGAGCACCTGGTTGGAATCGTCCAGGCTCAGACCGGCTGCTTTCGCAATAACCGGTTCGTATTTGGATGGATTTTGCTGGAAGGTACGGTTGGAATCGTCGGTCACTTTCAGGAATTGGGTTACCAGCTCCGGGTGTTTCTTCGCGAACTTGTTGTTTACGGAGATCACGTCAAATACGCGGATACCGATCTTTTCCTGTTCACGCGCAGTCATCAGCACATCGCCGTACTCTTTCATGCGGCGCAGTGCGCCACCCCAGCCACAAGCCATGGCCACATCACCACGGGCAATAGCCGCAGCGCTATCAGCCGGAGCCATATCCAGCAGATGAATGTTGTCACTGTTGACGTTCAGGTGGCTCATGACTTTCAGCATCTTGTAGTGCGCTACGGTGCCGAAAGGTACTGCGACCTTTTTACCTTCAAGCTCTTTCGCGTTGGCTTTGGAGATGCCGGAAGCTTTGCTAACAACACAGTTGTCGTTCTCAGCGTAGGAAACTGCAATGCCTACCATGGTGATAGGGAGGCCTTGTGACACGGCCACGGTGAATGGCACCAGTCCCTGAGAGTACGCCATATCCACGTCGCCGGATGCCATTGCTGCAGACATCGCGGTGCCGGAATCAAACGCACGCCATTCCATGTTTACGCCCAGCTCTTTGTCGTAGGTCTTCTCAACCTGTGCGATCTGGTTCGCGGTTGGCCACTCCAGGAAGTAGCCTACTGTCACCGTATCAGGTTTGTCTGCGGCCATTGCCGCTGAGGCGGCAACGGTGGCTGACGTTAAGACAGCGGCTTTGAACATGTTTGTAACGGTCACTTTCATACTTACCTCTTCATCGCAGGTGCGAATTCTTATTGTTAGATTGCTCAGCCCGATTCAGACGAACTGTGGAGAGAGTTACTGCGTGCCCTGTTTTCGATACTGCAGAGGAAAGTGGAAGGGGACAATTGAGTATTTCTTCTTAGATGTTAGTTTTTCTAACAAGTTAGTTTTTTTGCCTGCAAGGCCAACAACGGGCGAGTCACCGATAGCTGCTTACCGAGGTTGGCTCAGCCCCGCGTAAACCCATGGCTTGAAGCGCGGCTTTGCATCGGTCGCGATTTATACCTGTCTACTGAAAGCGCATGCCTTTCACCAACCAATCAATCGATCCCACAAAATTTATTGAAATAATTCATTGACAACCTGCTTGGATAAATTTAATCATATACGTGAAAAATGTGTGAATAATTTCACGATTAATGAAATCGTAATCCAAAAATCACGAGGTAGTGATGAAAGTACTGGTTGCCATAAAGCGGGTTGTTGATGCCAACGTCAAAGTCCGTGTGAAAGCCGACAATTCGGCTGTTGAGCTGGCGAATATCAAAATGGCCATCAACCCGTTTTGTGAAATCGCTATTGAAGAAGCTATCCGTCTGAAGGAGAAAGGCCACGCAAGCGAAGTACTGGTTGTCAGCATTGGTCCGGATACCTGTCAGGAGCAGCTACGTACTGCACTGGCACTGGGTGCCGATCGTGCACTGCAGATCAAAACTGAAGACTCCCCTGAGCCTCTGGCGATCGCGAAGCTGCTAAAAGCAGTGGTTGATCAGGAACAGCCTGGCCTGGTGATTTTGGGTAAACAGTCCATTGATGGCGACAACAACCAGACCGGTCAGATGCTGGCTGCGCTGGCAAACATGCCACAGGGTACATTCGCATCCAACGTAGAGATCGAAGGCGACTCCCTGCAGGTTACCCGCGAAATCGACGGCGGTCTGCAGAAAGTAAGCCTTAAGATGCCAGCGGTTGTAACCACCGACCTGCGTTTGAACGAGCCGCGTTACGCCTCTCTGCCGAACATCATGAAAGCCAAGCGCAAGCCTTTGGAAACTCAAACCCCTGAAGATCTGGGCATCGATATCAGCCCACGTCAGACCGTACTGGAAGTGACTACACCACCAGAACGTGCTGCAGGTGTGAAAGTCGGCTCCGTAAGCGAGCTGGTGGAAAAACTGAAAAACGAAGCGGGGGTACTGTAATGGGTAACGCAATTCTGGTTGTTGCAGAACACGATAACAGCCAACTGAAAGGCGCAACGCTGAACACACTTCAGGCCGCCGTTGAACTGAAAGCGCAGGGTGCAGGTGCGATCGAACTGCTGATTGCAGGCCAGGGTAGCAACGCTGTTGTAGAACAGGCGGCCGCACTGCCGGACGTTGACCGCGTACTGGTTGCAGATGCTGACAATCTGGCACATCAGCTGCCGGAAGAGGTGTCTAGCCTAGTGGTAAACCTGCTGGAAGGTGGTGACTACGGTTACCTGCTGGCTCCTGCGACTACTAACGGTAAGAACCTGGCGCCTCGCGTTGCAGCACTGATGGACGTTGCTCAGGTATCTGACATCACAGAAGTGGTTTCTGCAGATACCTTTATTCGTCCTATCTATGCAGGTAACGCTCTGGCGAAAGTACAAAGCCATGACGCTCTGAAGGTTGTCACCGTTCGTACCACTGCCTTTGCAGCGGTTGCTGAAACCGGTGGCGCTGCAGAAGCGACCAACCTGGACGCTCCGGCGGCACTGGGTGTTTCCAGCTTCGTAGGTGAAGAGCTGAGCGTATCCGAACGTCCAGAACTGACTTCTGCACGCATCATCATTTCCGGTGGTCGTGGTATGCAGAGTGGCGACAACTTCCCTCTGTTGGAAGCGGTTGCAGACAAGGTTGGTGCGGCGGTGGGTGCATCCCGTGCTGCGGTGGACTCCGGTTTCGTATCCAACGACATGCAGGTGGGTCAGACCGGCAAGATCGTAGCGCCGGATCTGTATATCGCCGTCGGTATCTCCGGTGCAATCCAGCACCTGGCCGGTATGAAAGATTCCAAAGTGATCGTTGCCATCAACAACGATGAAGAAGCGCCAATTTTCAACGTGGCGGACTTTGGTCTGGTTGCTGACCTCTTTGAAGCTCTGCCAGAGCTGGAAAAAGAGCTGAGCTAATACCGAAAGAAGACCCGTTGCCGCCTGATGGAGATCCCGTCAGGTGGCAGTAATAAAAAAAACAATTCGCAGATTAAGACACAGGTCGCCACATTCGGCGACAGGTCTGAAGGATGAATATCATGAGTCGCAATTATCGATTGATCCTGGATTGCCCCGATCAGGTGGGCATTGTCACCCGTGCCGGAGAAGTGATCACCCGTAACGGGGGTTGGATCTCTGAAGCCGCACACCACTCCGACGAAGACAGCAGCTGGTTCTTCTCCCGTTTCGAGATCCAGGGTGACTCTTTGCCATGCGGCATTGACGAACTGCGTCGTCAATTTGAAGAACTGAAAGATGAACTCCAGCTCAATCTGCGACTGATCGATACGGCAGAGAAAAAGCGTGTAGTGATCATGGCGAGTAAAGGCAGCCACTGTCTGTCTGACCTGCTGGATCGCTGGAAGAGCGGTGACCTGGACTGTGATATCCCTTGCGTAATCTCCAACCACGAAGACATGCGTGGTCTGGTTGAGTGGTACGGCATCCCGTTCCATCACGTGCCGATCGATAAAGATGACAAAGCACCGGGCTTTGCCCAGGTGGAAGCACTGGTCGAAGAGTACAAAGCTGACTGTGTAGTGCTGGCGCGCTACATGCAGATTCTGCCTCAGGCACTGTGCGAAAAACTGCGTCACAAAGTGATCAACATCCACCACAGCTTCCTGCCGTCTTTCATCGGTGCGAAGCCTTACCACCAGGCATCCCGCCGCGGTGTGAAACTGATCGGTGCGACTTGTCACTACGTGACCGAGCAACTGGATGAAGGCCCAATCATCGATCAGGACGTGGTACGTGTGAGCCACAGCGACAAAGTAGAAGACCTGGTTCGCCTGGGTAAAGACGTAGAGAAGACCGTACTGGCCCGTGGTCTGCGTGCGCATCTGGAAGATCGCGTACTGGTACACGGCAACAAGACCGTCGTCTTCAACTAATAAGAAGCCGCCTAAGTCCGCGTGATTGGTGTGCGGACTTAGCTGCAGGCCCCATATGACAGAAACAACAAGCAATCGTCCGGAGTCAGGGCCCCGGAAATGCGGAGAATAATAATGACTAAGCAAATACCAACATCTGCACAGGTAGTGATCGTAGGCGGGGGTGTAATCGGCTGTAGTGTCGCTTACCACCTGACCAAACTGGGTTTCACCGACGTGGTGCTGCTGGAGCGTCGTACACTGACGTGTGGTACCACCTGGCATGCTGCGGGTCTGGTCCCAACTCTGCGTGCAACCTACAACATGTCCATGCTGGCGAACTACAGTGCCAGCCTGTACGAGCAACTGGAAGCAGAGACAGGACAGGCAACAGGCTTTGTCCGCAACGGTTCCCTGACTATCGCCACCAACAAAGAGCGTCTGGCTGAGATCAAGCGCGGTGCCTCCATGGCTAAAGTGGCAGGTTTCCCGTGTGACGTGATCAGTCCGGAACAGGCCAAAGAGATGTGGCCACTGCTGAACGTAGATGACGTGATCGGTGCGATCCACCTGCCGATGGACGGTATGGCGAGTCCTGTAGATGTTACCCAGGCCCTGGCAAAAGGCGCACGCATGGGCGGCGCTAAGATCATCGAGAACTGCAAAGTTCTGGATATGAAGATCCGCGACGGTAAAGCGGCCGGTGTCATCACCGAGCACGGCGATATCGACGCTGAATACGTAGTGAACTGTGCCGGTATGTGGGCACGTGAGTTCGGTAAGAAAGCGGGTGTAAACGTACCGCTGCACGCGGCAGAGCATTTCTACGTTGTCACCGAAAACATGCCGGATCTGAAACACGGTCTGCCGACTCTGCGTGATATGGACGGTTACTGCTACTACAAAGAAGACGCGGGCAAGCTGCTGGTGGGCATGTTCGAACCGGATGCGAAGCCGTGGGGTATGAACGGTATCCCGGAAGACTTCCACTTCGACGAGCTGCCGGAAGACTTTGATCACCTGGAGCCGTACCTGGAAGCTGCCATGCACCGTATTCCAAAGCTGATGGAAACCGGTCTGCAGGTGTTCTTCAACGGCCCTGAATCCTTTACCCCAGACGACCGTTACCACCTGGGTGAAGCGCCGGAACTGCGCAACTACTTCGTTGCTGCGGGCTTCAACTCAGTGGGTATCCAGTCTGCGGGCGGTGCCGGTAAGATGCTGGCCGAGTGGATTCACAAAGGCCACGCGCCACGTGATCTGTGGGACGTGGATATCCGTCGTAACCGCCCATTCCAGGGCACGCAGGCGTATCTGCAGGAACGTACTACGGAAACACTGGGTCTGCTGTACGAAACTCACTACCCATTCAAGCAGTTCAAAACCTCCCGTGGTGTGCGCCGCTCTGTCTTGCACGAGCAGCTGAAAGCCCAGGGTGCGGTGTTCGGTACTGAGAGCGGATGGGAACGTGCTAACTGGTTTGCCAACGAAGGTCAGGCGCCGGAGTACGAATACTCCTTCGGTCGTCAGAACTGGTTCGATAACAACAAAGCCGAGCACGAAGCCGTACGTAACGCTGTGGGTGTGATGGATCAGAGCTCTTTCTGTAAGTACCAGGTGGAAGGCCCGGATG
This sequence comes from Pontibacterium sp., assembly GCF_964228735.1. GTDB lineage: Bacteria > Pseudomonadota > Gammaproteobacteria > Pseudomonadales > Balneatricaceae > Pontibacterium. The sequence continues at coordinate 15,126 of NZ_CAXRBQ010000065.1, forward strand.
CAGAGAAGTTCCTGAACCGCATCTGCTCCAACAACGTGGCCGTGCCAACTGGCAAGATGGTCTACACCCAGTGGCTGAACGAACGTGGTGGTATCGAAGCCGACGTGACCGTAACCCGTCTGGCGGAAGACCGTTTCATGGTGGTATCCGGTGTGGCTTGTCAGACCCGTGATCTGGACTGGCTGAATCGTCATAAAGAGGGTCATATGGTGGTCATCACTGACATGACCTCTGCCTACGCGGTCGTGACCGTGATGGGTCCGCGCTCGCGCGACACCCTGAGCAAGCTAACCCAGGCGGATCTGTCACACGAAGCGTTCCCATTTGCGACATCGCGCGAAATCGATATGCAGTACGCTATCGTACGTGCATCCCGTATCACCTACGTAGGTGAGCTGGGTTGGGAGCTGTATATCCCAACCGAGTACGCGCCAAGCGTATACGAAGCGATCTGCGAGGCGGGTGAAGAGTTTGGTATCAAGCCATATGGCTACCACACAATGAACTCCTTGCGTATGGAGAAGTGCTACCGTCACTGGGGCCACGACATCACCGACGAAGACACCGTACTGGAAGCGGGTCTGGGCTTTGCGTCCGACTTTGACAAAGAGGGTGGTTTCATCGGTAAAGAAGCGCTGCTGGAACAGAAGGCCAATGGCCCATTGACCAAACGTTTCGTTGCATTCGTGTTCGAAAACCCGGAACCACTGTGTTACCACGAAGAACCTATCTACGCTGACGGCAAGATCGTGGGCCGCACCACCGCCGGTATGTTCGGTCACACCGTTGGTGCCACTGTCGCAATGGGGTATGTGGAGAACCCGGATGGTGTGGTAAAAGAGTGGCTTGAAAATGCCCACTTTGAGATCGAGGTCGAATGTGAGCGTTACACGGTGAAACCGTCCCTGCGTTCTATCTACGACCCGGCCATGGAGAAAATTAAGTGCTGATCTGCCTAACGGTAAAAGGTTAGCCACTTTTTAGAAGCGCTGTGTGGCCTGGTTACCAAGGTTCTGTGTCTGGTTGGTTGCCGCGGAATGTTGGAGGTGCCCTGTATAACCGGGGCGCACAGTTGCTTCGCCCTATACATTAGCCATGAGAACAGGTAGTTTTCACGGCGTTATTCTTGAACGATAAATTGATTACATGAGGTTTGATCGATGACCGCCCTGATTTTGGATGGTAAAGCACTGGCAAAAAGCCGCGAAGAGCAACTGCGTAACTCCGTAGAACAGCTGATCGCTGGCGGTGGTAAAAAGCCGACGCTGGCAACCATCCTCGTAGGGGATGATCCGGCGTCGGCAACCTACGTTCAGATGAAAATCAACGCCTGTAAGCGTGTGGGCATGGGCTCCATCGCAATCGAGTTGGGTTCCAATACCACAACCGAACAGCTGCTGGCGGAGATCAACCGCCTGAACAACAACGAATCCGTAAACGGTATC
>NZ_CAXRBQ010000066.1:0-8404 GCF_964228735.1 Pontibacterium sp.
TCATGCGGGTACTTCAGGTGAGTTTATTTGAGCGAAAACCACTGGTTGAGCTATTAAATCCAGAGCCACCAGATAAGCAAAAAAGGGATCCTCAACTGAGGATCCCTTTATGATCAAAAACTATGGGACAGCAGTGACCCAAGGGTCGCTTTTTTATTGCCTGCCAACAGCCTTAGCCGCTGACATTGGATTAACGCGGCTGTTCGATGCCCACGATGATCCAGTCTGCATTCTCAACGGTCATGTCACGGGTCAGGTGCCAGATCTCGTTGAACTCGGTGGTCTGATCGGAATCTTCCTTCAGCCAACCGTAGAAGTTGATGCTTACCACTACATGGTCATCTTCGGTGATGAAATTGGCCATCTCTGCCATCACCGATACCACTTCGGTGGTCTGGCTTTCCGGCAGCTTGGCACGCTCTTCTTTCAGCGCATTCAGCAGCTCTTCAGAGGTGTAGCTTGCGATCTCATCCCAATCGCTGTTGTCCCAGGCACGCTGCAGAATACCGAAGTGATCACGCGCACCCGCCAGGAAGGCTTCTTTGTCAAACCACTCTGGAGTCTGCGGTTCGCCGCTGCCAAAACCGGAGCTGAACGCAGGAGTAGAAGGCTTAACATCTTCAACTTTTGGCTCTTCGAATGCGGTACGCTTCTGCGCACGTTCTGGACGCATCTCGTACTGTGCGCCGTCCGTTGCATATTCCGGCGGTCGTTGCGACTTCCTGAACATCGAGAAAATCTTGAAGGCGATAAACACAAACGCCAGAAGCAGCAGGATATCCATAAACTGGATACCTTCAAATGCACCACCGAAGAACAGTGCGCCCAACAGGCCACCTGCCAGCAGACCTGCCATCAGGCCACCAAAGCCACTACGTTTTTTAACCGGCTGCTGGGTTTTGGACGCAGTAGTCGCTGTGCTCTGTTTCTGCTGGGTTGGTGCCGGAGCAACCTGTTTCTTTTTTGGGGTTGAGAAGCTCTTACCGAAGGAGGAACCACCACCGAGGCGCTTGGCTTCGGCGTAATCTACGGTGAACGTGAAAGAGGCCAGAACGACCATCAGGCTCACAAGAAAAGTACGCATAAAACTTCCTAGGTTTGTAATTTTATTCGTTTCAGGGTATCAGCAATAACCGCGAGGTAGATACCGGCGAATATTAATACCACACCCCATAGGTGGAAGGAATAGAGCTGTTCCCCCAAAAAAATTGTGGAAAGCAGCAGCCCGAACACCGGCATCAGGTGGATCGCCAGCCCTGCAATCGATGCGCCTAGCTCCTCCACCCCTTTATTCCAGAATATATACGCCAGTATAGATGGAAAGATCGCCAGATAGAGTACGGCTGCACCCACTTTAGCGTTCAGTTCAATCGGTTCGGCTGTGCGCATCTCCCAAAAAGTGAGTGGCGCCAGGAAAATAACCGCTACAATCACGGTCGCCCCAAAGAAGGTGAATACATCCAATTCTTTAGGCTTCCAGCGCAAAGCGACGGAGTAAACGGCCCACACCAGAACCGCACCGGCAATCCACAGATCCCCTTTGTTGAACTCAAGCCCTGTGAGTACCGACAGATCCGCACGGGAGATCAGCACTGCAACACCACTGAATGACAGCATGATACCCAACCACTGTTTGCGTGAGCCCCGTTCACCCAGAAACAACGCACCGATCACCAGGATCAGAATCGGGATGATCGATTGCATCAATACCGCATTGGTTGCCGTTGTATCCTGTACACCGATATAGATCTGGGTGTTAAAACCCGCCACACCCACAACACCGTAAAAGATCAGCTTGCCGATATTGGCTTGAATCACTTCGCGTTTTTTATATAGACGGGGAAGTAGCCAGGGCAGGATCAGCAACAGCGCCAGCGTCCAGCGGGAAAACGCCATGGTGATGGGCGGTATGTCCATGTGCATGGCGCGCGCCAGCACAAAGTTACCCGACCAGAACAGCGTGGTCAGGACCAGTAACAGATAAGCCAAGGCAGAATCCTTATTGCCGGTTGAGAATTCGGGAGAGAAGATTGCCCGTCGGTTCGTTGCCGGTCAACAGGTAATGGAGTGTATTAAAGTTGTTCATGGTCCACTCCATACGGCGCAGCGATTTGCTCTTACCGCAGAAGAGGATCTCATCCCCAGGTTTAAGCACATCCAGCTCGCCCGGCAGGATGTCGTAGATATCGTCGGTGTGCAGCATCAGAGGGAATGCCGACAGGCTTTGGGTCCGATCACGAGGGTCTTTCAACAGGACGCCTAGATTGACATCTACCCCGCTGTTCAGCATCTCGATCAGCGCCGGTGAGTTTTCCTCATCCACCCGCACAGACCAGCTGTCCAGCTCCTCTTCCTGAGTCACACTGTTCATCCGGTTGAGTAGAGTGTGCGCCCATACATCGTCGTAGGCCTGCATCTGCTCGATAAACACCGGCAACAGCGGTGACTTCAGGTGAGCCAGCACCCGGTTGGCGATAATCTGGCCGGGTTCCATGATGAAATCCGCCTTGGAGTTCTTAAACACCAGCTTGTTGGCATGCACGTTTTGGCGTACCACGGTCACCAGATTCTTGTTCATCTCCCGCGCAGTCATGATGATCGACAGATTGTCCGCATCGTTGTTGGTACCGGCGATAATACCCACGGCATCCTCGACCCGGGCTTCACTCAGTGTCAGCGCCTCGGTGCCCTTACCACGCACCATATACGGCAACCCGGCATCCATCTCCGGATTACTGTCTACCACCGTCAGTTCTACATGCTCTTCGTTGAATTCCCGGTACAAGGCACTGCCAAAACGGCCGTAACCACAGATGATCCAGCGACCTTTGGTTTTCTTGTAAGCGCTGGAAAGCGGACGGTGGTAGGGATTCACCAACCAGTCGTATACCAGATGGGTGTAAGGCGCATGAGCCGCCAGAGAGAGATATTCCGCGTACACCCGGAACGGGTCCACCACCAGGTCCGTACCAAAGGACAGCAGGTTGGCGGTGGTGGTATCCGATTCGGTGCGGCTGATCACAATACGTTCCGGACGCAGTAATTTGCTGGCGATCGCCACAGACAGGTTCACCTGATCCACATTGGTCAGCGCCAGCACACCCACACACTTGTCATGCTGCAAACCGGCATCATCCAGTACATCCGGCAACGAGGCATCAGCACACAAGCCCGGTACCTCGAACGGCAGATTGCCACTGATCTCCAGTGAATCGATCTTGCTCTCGTTGATATCAATGACCACCGAGCGAATACCGCGCTGGCCCAACTTGTTGACGATAATCTCGCCGGTGACCCCGTAGCCACACACCAGATAGAAGGGTTCGGTGATCCCCTGCACTTTCCGCACAAAGGAGCGACGACGTAACATGCGACCAAACACCGGTTCCTGTATCAGGGCCAGAATCGTACCGATACCGTACAACCAGGCGATGACGGTGGCGTAGATGGTAAAGAGCGTCCACATCCGCTGCCCATCGGTGAACGCGTACGGGATCTCACCAAAGCCAATGGTGGAGCCCATAAAGGAGACAAAATAGAACGCATGGAAGAAATCCATACGATAGGCATTGCCCTGGTCATCCACCCCAGGAATCAACACGAAACCCAGGATTGATACCGAGTACACCAAAATCATTGTGATCAGCGGCAATCGCAGGCGCCGCAACAGGGCATACAGTACGTTATTCATGACAGGCGTTCACTAACCAGCCGCAGCCGTTTAGCGCCGTACCATGATGGTTTCAACCATCAGCAGGATCACGGAGATAATGTTGGCCAGCAACGCCCCGCCGCTGAGCGATACCACACTGCTCATATTGGATGGTGTCATGCCCACACCACTCACCTGTTCGGCATACCCCCAGATCAGAGCGGCAACCACCAGCTGCAGGTCTGCCACCAGCGACGTTGCCATCATCAACGCCCCTAGGTGGGTGCGGTCGCCAAACTTGAGCGCGGTACAGATCAGGCTCACTACGATGGCAGCAAAGAACTCAAAAACGTTGTGGTGCTCGGGATTGTCGATCTCTCCCAGAAAAAATCCAAAGTTCAGGGTGAGCGCCAATACGATAAAGAACGCGAATATCACTTTCTCTTTGTTCATGTGTCCTACCTGTTTTCCTTCCCGAGGCCAGGGATTTTCAAGCACCTATTCGCCGGATTGTAGCACTTGAAGCGCAGCTGCGTACCGCTGGGAAAGGAACTATATTGCTTCCTATCAATCGAAATAGGTTCTTTTCCGAAAATCTGTTAATAATTAAAAAGCCGAAACTTAGAACGAAACCATTGATTAAAAAATAGACAGATTAAGCATATCAATATAGGATCGAGTGCTTATTCAAAAATAACAAAGACAGACTAAGGAACCTGCCGGACGAACTGATGCGAATCAGCAACTGTCGTTGTAGACAGGCTCCCTAACTTCAGAAGATTGATGCCCATGACCCAACTGAAGCGCCTGCCATTCAGCACTTACGTAGTGTTCGTCCTCCTGTTTGTTTTTGGGAAACTTGCCCAAGCGGGAGTCCACAAAAGTTCCACTGATCCTCGGGAATACCTGACCTTCAGCCTGCCCAACCAGATGAAAGTGTTGGTCATCTCCGATCCAAACACCGCGAAGGCAGCCGCCTCTCTGGATGTAGCCGTTGGTTCCAACGCCAACCCTGAAGGCCGTGAAGGCTTGGCCCATTTCCTTGAGCATATGCTGTTCCTGGGTACGGAAAAGTATCCGGAAGCGGGTGACTACCAGGCGTTTATCAGCTCCCATGGCGGCAACCACAACGCCTACACCGCGTACGAAAACACCAACTATTTTTTCGACGTGAAAGCCAATGACCTGGAACCGGCGCTGGATCGCTTCTCCCAATTCTTTATTGCACCGCTGTTTACCGAAGAGTATGTAGACCGTGAACGCCACGCGGTGCATTCCGAATATCAGTCTAAGATTCGCGACGACGGTCGCCGCATTTTTGCGGTCACCAAAGAGATCCTGAACCCGGATCACAGCTACAGCGACTTCGCTGTGGGTAGCCTGGAGACCCTGGCAAATAACGAAAATGGCAAGATCCGTGATGACCTGATCAGCTTCTACGAGCAGTATTACTCTGCCAACCTGATGTCTCTGGTTGTGCTGGGTAAGCAGTCTACTGAAGAGCTCAAAGCAATGGTGGAAGCGCGTTTCGCGGCCGTACCAAACCGCAACGCGGAGCCGTTTCGTAACAACACCAGTCTGTTCAAGCCGGGCAGCTTGCCGCTGAAGCTGAGCGTTCAAACCATTAAAGACCTGCGCTATATGTCGCTGACCTTCCCTGTGCCGGAGATCCGCAGCCACTGGCGCAGCAAACCGCTCTACTACATCAGCAGTCTGGTCGGTTACGAAGGTGCAGGTAGCCTGCTGTCCCTGCTGAAAGAGAAAGGTTGGGCGACCGGCCTGTCCGCGTCCACCGGTTCCGATCTGCCGGGCGAGTCCACGTTTCACGTGAACATCGCACTGACGCCAGAAGGCATGCAGCAGCAGGAGGCGATCGCACAGCTGTTCTTCAGCTACGTAGACCTGATCCGTCAGGGTGGTGTCAGTGAAATGCTGTATCAGGAAGAGAGCGACCTGAACCGTATTCAGTTCCGTTTCCAAGAGCAGAGCGAACCGATCCACTATGTAAGCCAGCTTTCCAGCCAGTTGCGTCGCTTCCCGGCCGAAGAGGTGATTCGTGCGCCGTATATGCTGGAAGCGTTTGACGCCGAACTGATCCAGCAGTATCTGGCAGCGATCCGTCCGGACAACATGCTGCTGACCGTAAAAGCGCGAGATCTGGAAACCGATCAGAAAGATCCATGGTATCAGGCAGCGTACAAAGCAGAGCCAATCAACGAAGAGACACTGCAGGCCCTGCAGGCACAGCCTCAGGTTGCCGATCTGTTTATCCGTGGCAGCAATCCCTTTGTGGCAAGCAACCTGGACCTGAAAGATCCAAGCTCCGCGACGGACAGTCCACAAGTGCTGGTCGAAAAACCAGGCCTGACCCTTTGGCACCATCAGGACAGCAGCTTCAAGACACCTAAGGCCAACCTGTTCTTCAGTGTAATGTCTGACCGTGCCAACCGTACGGCCCGTGAAGCGGTGCTCACCAGCCTCTACACCCGTATGGTGAAGGACCAGATGAACGAGATCCTGTACGACGCCTATGTGGCAGGTCTGGGGACCGACATTTATCCACACATGAAAGGTTTCAGTGTGCGCCTGTCCGGTTACAACGAAAAGCTCCCAGTGCTGCTTGAGAAGGTAACTCACGCGTTAAAGAAGCCTGAGCTGGATGCCGAGCGTTATGCCGTAATCAAGCGCCAGTATGCCGATCAGCTGAAAAACGCCCGTAAAGAGAAACCGTTCAACCAGACGATCAACGAGATCTTCCAGCTGCTGCTGCCGCAGTGGAGCACGGAAGAGAAACAGCTCGCGCTGGAGATGATTACCTTTGAGGATCTGAAGGCATTCGCACCACAGCTGCTGGCGGAAACCGACCTGCGTATCCTCGCCCACGGCAACCTGGTTGAAGAAGAAGCCACCACCATGGCCGACCAGATCGTTGCCCAGCTGCTGAACAAACCACAAGCCAAGCACCTGTCGGAAACCCCTGTGGTTCATCTGCAGCGTGGTCGTCCGTTCGTACAGACTCTGGACCTGCAACACAACGACTCGGCGATCAGCATCTACTACCAGGGTAACGACGCCAGTCTAAAAACCCGCGCGGAATTTGCTGTGTTGAGCGAGCTGATGTCCTCGCCGTTCTACAGCCGTCTGCGCACCGAGAAGCAGTTGGGTTACGTGGTATTTGAAACCCCACTGCCGCTGCGTAAGGCTCCGGGCCTGGCCTTTGTGGTGCAGTCCCCGGTGGCAGACCCGCTTACGCTGGAAACCCATATCTCCTCCTTTATGGATGAGATGGGAGAGCAGATGCTGAGCATGACCGATGCACAGCTGGATAAATACAAGCGCAGTGTGATCTCCCGCATCCTTAAGCAGGAGAATAGTCTGAGCGACCGCACCGCCCGATACTGGAAGCAGATCGACCGTAACAACGCCGATTTCTACAGCCGCGAAACCTTGGCCAAGTCGATCGAGGAGCTCTCCGTTGAAGAGCTGAAGAAAGGATTTGAACAGCTACGTGAGCGCCAGTTGGTGGTACGCAGCTTTGGCTTGAAGCATATGCAAACCGCCAGCCTGGAAGAGATCGGTCGCACCTGTGATACCGAGATCGACTCCCTCAAGCTGGCCGGTGAGTTTATGCCGGAAGCGTAACGGTTATATCAACACCCACAAAAAAGGCGCCGATGGCGCCTTTTTCTTTGCTCGAATTCGAGATGTAAAGCCCGTTACTGCGGTGCATCCTCTTCAATGATCTCCAGCGCAGAACACTCCTCTCCAAAGATCAGGCAGCGCTCTTTCTTCTGGTCATCGTCGATGGTTTTGAACACCAGGTCTTCACCGGTGAGGGTTGGCCCCTCCTTCTCCAGCTTGTTCATTTGCACATAGAACTCGGGATCAGCGGCCGGTACAACCGTCGGTGGTGGCAACGTAGACGGCAGCGCATACGCTTTTACCTCCTCCATCGGCTCCACATCGAAGGTGCCCCGCGGTAAGCCTTTGTAGGCAACGGAGGGCTCGATGGCGAACACGATACTGCCCGTGGCAGGCGTGACGTCGTAGGGGATCGGATCGGGCACAGGCTGCACCTCCGCCCATACAGGCAGAGTCATGCTGGCAACCAGCAGGCACACATAATCCCCTCGTCGAATCACTCCACAAAATCCTCCATCGGATAGATAGATTCCGCATACACCGCCAGCTCTTCCAGAATCAGGCGGTCGCGGTCACTGCAGTCCGGTCGGGCGTACAACTCGTTCAGCCGGGCATAAAACTCGTTCATGGTGAGATGCCCGCTGTTGTCCGGCCCCAACAGTTTACGGGAACGGTACTCCTCCCAGATCTGCTGCTCTTCACTGGTCAGTATAAACGGGCAGTTTCGCGCCTTGTAGCGCAGGAACATCTCCTCCAGTCGTCCGTCCTGGAACGGCAGATCCAGGTTCGACAAAGTTTCCGGATCGGCGACTCTCACCTGCTCCATAGACTTCTTATCGGCATCGCTGAAGAATCCGCCACTATAAATCATCAGATCCGGATCACTTTCCGGTTCAAACGGATTATCACCAAACACCTCCATCAACTTATGCTGCAGGCCCTGCATGTTACGCAGGATCTGCAGATGGGTACGGCAAGTATCACCGTCAATCGACAAACGCTGTGCCTCTTCGGTGTTCAGCATGCCTGCCGGCGCGATGATTGGGCATTTGTTGGTGTGGATCTGCTTCAATGCGATGGTCGGATCAGATTCATCCAGATCCTCACGTC
>NZ_CAXRBQ010000067.1:0-7166 GCF_964228735.1 Pontibacterium sp.
TTTTAAGCGCTTCTGTCATCGGTATCAGTCTTTCTACGGAAGGTACAACAAAGGGCAGCTAGCTTAAGGGATTTTAAGTTTCGCTGCGACTTTTTGATAACTTCAACTTACTTTGAATCCCAGCGCCTTCAGCTGCTCGCCTATGGCGGCGCTGGTCACACCAGATACAGTCAACGAGCTGAATTCACGGCGCTGCGGGTACTGCTTGCGCAAGCGGTCAAAGTCGACGGCGCGCTCTTCTTTATTACCCTGCAGGGTGCGGCGCAGATCCCGGTCATCCCGGTACGGATCGTACCGTAATCGGATCAGATCCAGAGCTGCCACCTGATCGTTCACCGTCACTTCACGTATCGCCGGTTCCGGTAGGAAGTCTTCCAGTGTTTTCGTCGGCTCTACACCCAGTGCCTGACAGCAGGCTTCATAAAGCATAAAGGTGCCGCGAATCTTACCGTCGTGGCTGTAACCGGCGATGTGGGGTGTGGCGATCTCAGTCAGCGCAGCCAGCTCAGGATCAACCACCGGCTCATGCTCCCACACATCCAGAATCAGGGTGATGTCATCACGCTGCTGCTTAACTTCAAGCAGAGCAGTATTATCGATTACTGGACCTCGCCCTGCGTTCAATAGGATCACACCTTCATTCAGACCACTCAGTTCAGCGGTTGAAAGCAGGTGGTGGCTGGGGTGATCTCCATCGCGGGTCAGCGGCGTGTGCATGCAGATGATATCCGCCTCGGCCAAAAGCTGTTCCAGCGCCACGAAACCCGTATCACCTTTCGCTTCACGAGGGGGGTCGTTGAGCAATACGTTGTAGCCCAATCCTTCCAGACGACGCTGCAAACGGCCACCGACGTTGCCAACACCGATAATGCCCCAGGTGCGATCTGCCGGATCAAAACCCTGTGTCTGTGCCATATGGAATACAGAGCTAAGTACGTATTCCACAACCGCGTCGGCATTGCAGCCCGGCGCACTGCTGAACGCAATCTCACGTGTCTGAAGGTAATCAGTATCGATATGGTCGGTGCCGATGGTGGCCGTACCGACAAATTTCGGGGACGCCTGCGCCAGCAACTCTTCGTTCACTTGAGTGACCGAACGCACCAATAACAGATCGGCATCGGCGACCTGATCGGCGCTCATAGTGCGTCCTGCAACCCGTTTCACACTGCCAAAGTCGGCGAAGATCTCTTCCACCAGCGGCATATTTTCGTCTGCTACGATGTTTAACTTCATTTACCCTACCAAATCGCCCAAAACCACCGAGAATGTGGGCCTTGAGGCTTTACAAATACACAAGATTCAGGCTCAATTCGCCGACTTAATTTTTCCACTTCTTCCCTGGTTCATTAAACGGTAACACAGAGTTGATCGTACGCTGGCGAAAACAGCACGAATACTGCATCGTGCGTCTCTATCAGGATTTGATTGGCGACTGGGTCGTCACTCAGTGCTGGGGAGATAGTACCTGCAACGACAGCACTGTGACACACACCGTCACCCATTCCTACCAGGCCGCCCGCGATCTGTTGAAAGAGATCAACCGGGAGCAGAAAAAACTCGGCTTCCGTTCCGCCAAGCGTGACGAAATCCAACTGGGTTTTGACTTCGGTTAACTCCTTTCCAGTCCATTACTACTAAAGTCCGAATGGCATTATTTTTTGTAGTGTTATTCTTCGGGCTAGGACACCCAAAAAAACAATAAACATGGGCGTAGTATTTAATGGACAAATTCGTATCAAGCCAGTACCTGAAAGGCTTTAGTTTCATCGCTGCGCTTGCAGCAATACTCACCGGCGCCGGTTTCTTTGCAGGCTTTCCCCTCACATTTTTAGTACTAATCTTCGGTAGTATTATTGTTACCTGCGTGCTGACCTTGTTCGTCATACATCAGCGTATTGTTGCACCGGTGCTGTCCCAAACCGATTCTGCAGCAAACGGCCTAGGCGATAACGATTCTGCATTTGTGTTGCCTGCACTGCAAAGATTGGCAATTGGCTTTCAACGGGGCCGAACCATCGGTGACCTGCTGTCGGCCAAAACCAATTCCAATGCCATCGCAGCCGCCGAGGTGTCTTTCTCTGCCGACAACCTGCGCTCCAAGCTGGATGTACAGGTACGTGAGATCGCCCAGATTGCCGATAACTCCGAGAGTATGACCGACACCGTGCGCCAGACCGCTGAACAGGCCTCACGCGCTGCCGAACTGGCCAAGCATGCGAAAGACACGTGCGAACAGGGACAGGGTTCCCTCGATATGGCGTTAGCCAAAATTGCGCAGTTAAATGAACAGAGCGCCGAAACCCTGCAACTGATCGAGCAGCTCAACGAGAAGTCCAACCAGATCCAGAGCGTCACCAAGGTGATCGAAGAGATCGCCGAACAGACCAACCTACTGGCACTAAACGCAGCCATCGAGGCGGCTCGTGCCGGTGATCACGGTCGTGGCTTTGCCGTAGTTGCCGATGAGGTACGCCAGCTGGCAGCCCGCACCGCAGGCGCTACCGGAGAGGTGGAAACCATTGTGGATGAGATTCAGCAGGAAACCCGCCAGGTGGTCTCCCGCATCACCTCGCTGTCGGATAACGTGGAAGACAGCAGTAAGATTATGTCTGACGTGAGCGAACAATTGGGCGGCATCTCCTCCCAGTCCAACGCGGTTGAAGAGCAGATCTCGATTATCGCCGATGGCGCCAACACCAATCAGGACAATCTGGAGATCATCTCCGAATCGATCCGGCGTATCCGTAGCGAAGTGGTTGCCAGCGACGATGAAGTGCGTGTTTTGGCCAACCAGGCGGCCTCATTGATGGAGGTAGCAGAGATCTCCAGCGCCGTATTGGCCGAGCATACCGAAACCAACTATCACAAAATCTTCTTCCAGACGGCGCGTGATTGCGCCGACCGCATTGGCGAAGTGTTTGAGCAGGAAATCCGTAACGGTACCCTGAGTGAAGCCGACCTGTTCGACCGTGACTACAAACCGGATGAAAACACCAATCCGCAGAAATTCAGCACCTGTTACGACCAGTTTACCGACCGGGCCCTGCCACCGATTCAGGAAGCCGCACTCGGCAACGACAGTAACCTCGTCTACGCTATTGTGTGTGACCCGAACGGTTACGTGCCAACCCATAACAATCAGTTCGCGCATCCGCCAACCGGCGACTACAAAACCGATCTGGTGAAGAGCCGCAGTAAACGACTCTTTAACGACCGTACCGGGGCCCGTTGCGGCAACCATACCGAGCGGATGCTGCTGCAGACCTATAAACGTGACACCGGCGAGATCATGCACGATCTCTCCGTGCCTATCTTCGTAAACGGACGTCACTGGGGTGGCTTTCGCGTTGGCTACTGGCCAGCCAAGGGCTGATCCTTGGTCTAATTAATTGATCACAACGGTTGGCAGGCCCTGCCAACCGATTTATATTCCTTTTTGCGATACAAAAAGAGCGATTAGGTTATACAGCGAGGTAACATGAGTAAGTTTGATTTTGCGGCGATGCCGGATGCCAACGGTTTCTTTGGTGAGTACGGCGGACAGATCATCCCACCTGAACTGAAAGAGGTCATGGATGAGATCGACCGCGCTTATGAAGAGATTCGTCACACTAAAGAGTTCCAGGACGAACTGGCTTCGCTGTTTGCCGATTACGTAGGTCGCCCAAGCCCGATGTATCACGCTAAACGCCTAAGCGAAAAACTGGGCGGTGCACAGATCTTCCTGAAGCGTGAAGACCTGAACCACACCGGTGCTCACAAGATTAACCACTGCCTGGGTGAAGCCCTACTGGCGAAATACATGGGTAAAACCAAGGTCATCGCCGAGACCGGTGCCGGTCAGCACGGTGTTGCTCTGGCAACGGCCTGTGCCCTGGTAGGTATTCCATGTGAGATCCACATGGGTCAGGTGGACATCGAGAAAGAACACCCGAACGTTACCAAAATGAAGATCCTGGGCTGCAAACTGGTACCAGTTACCCGTGGTACAGCAACCCTGAAGGATGCGGTAGACAGCGCGTTCGAAGAGTACCTGAAAGACCCGGTGAACTACATCTACGCGATCGGTTCTGTGGTAGGTCCGCACCCGTTCCCGAAAATGGTACGCGACTTCCAGAGCATCATCGGCACTGAAGCCCGCGAACAGTTCATGACCAAGCACGGCAAACTGCCTAACTACGTGACTGCATGTGTCGGTGGCGGCTCCAACGCAATCGGTACTTTCACTGCGTTCCTGGGCGACGAAGATGTAAACATCGTTGGTGTAGAGCCTTCCGGTAAAGGCCTGGAGACCGATCAGCACTCCGCAACCCTGACCCTGGGTAAGCCTGGCGAGATCCACGGTATGAAGTGCTACGTATTGGAAACCGAAGATGGCGAGCCGATGCCGGTTCACTCCATCGCATCCGGTCTGGACTACCCGGGTGTTGGCCCACAGCACAGCTACCTGAAAGACCTGGGTCGTGTTGAGTATGAATCAGTAACCGACCAGGAATGCCTGAACGCATTCATGACCCTGTCCCAGGTTGAAGGCATCATCCCTGCTCTGGAGAGCGCTCACGCGGTAGCCTGGGCAATGCGCAAAGCACCGGAACTGTCTGCGGACCAGACCATTTTGGTGAACCTGTCTGGCCGTGGTGACAAAGACGCGGACTACGTGGCTGACAAGCTGGGTCTGTAATCACAGAGCTCAGCCAAAGGATCGAATTCTGCCGATGTTTCAGCGTTGGCGAATTCGGTCCTTCTTTTCTTCTCTTCCTCTCTCCCTTTCGAAGGTTGTGTCCTCCCGTTTACAGTTTGAGATAAACGACGGCGATCCTGCATAAACATCAGTGCAAACCAATAGTCATCACACGACCACGATATAAGACGCAAACATAATCGCTCTGTATCGTTGCAGATTGCACTGGTACCCAGGAACGATCAAAATAACCAGCTCAGTTTCCACAATGAAGCGACACCATGAATCCGGTTCTGTTTTATAAATGCCTTGCGGACGAAACACGTCTCCGTTCCATCATGCTGATCCAGCACGAGGAGGAGCTGTGTGTATGTGAACTCACCGCTTCACTGGCAGAAAGTCAACCCAAAATATCCAGGCACCTGGCCCAGCTGCGCCAGTGCGGCCTGTTGATCGATCGTCGTGAAGGGAAATGGGTGTTCTATCGCATCAACCCCGATCTGCCCGAGTGGTGTCTTCAGGCACTGCGCGAAACCGCAGGGGGCAATCCCGAGTTTCTGGCATCCAATCTGGACGCCCTTAACGCCATGGGCGACCGCCCTACCCGCACCAGCACCTGCTGCTAACCCCTTTCAAACAGACAAAAAAAACGGGCTGCCCTTGCGGGTAGCCCGAAAATCGCGGTTTGCTTCAATGAAAAGAGCCTTTGCTTGAAGTTGGGAGGCAGAAACACGTGAGCCGTTCCTGCCCTAAAACCTTAAATCGAGACATTCTCCTCTAGGGAAAAGGGACCGCTACCAGTTGCCTGGTAGCGGAAACGCGAACGAAGTCAGTGAGGTGGTAACCCGTTCGCTCATCTCTCGTGAGCAGGATCAATACTACATTAATGATAATTATTATCAATAGCATTTAGTTAAAAGTTTGTACTTTTTCACTGCCGTGGGAGTCAGAAATCTATTTGGCTTATATCGGCAGCACTTACCTGCGGACGAAGCAAAAAAAACGGGCTCACCCCTAAGGGCAGCCCGAAATCGCGGTTTGCTTCAATGACAAGAGCCGTTTAGCTTGAAGTCTGATCGCTGAGCGGGATCTCCCCCCCCCTCAGTAAAATCGATGTCCCTCTATAACACCTTCCAATCCTCGGAAGTGAGGGACCGCCGCCATCCCTGGCAGCAGTGCGGCGAACAAAGTCAGTGAGGTGGTAACCTGTTCGCCCATCTCTCGTGAGCGGGATCCATAGTACATTAATGATAATTATTATCAATAGCATTTGATAAATATTTACGAACTTTTTTACCGTCCTTCCAGAACAGTTCTGTAGACACAAATCGCAGACAAAAAAAACGGGCTACCCCGAAGGGCGCCCGAAAATCGCGGTTTGCTTCAATGACAAGAGCCTTTTGCTTGAAGTCGGAGATGCAGTGCTAACGTGAAACACTGCCATCCTAAAACCTGTCCCTGAGACCGCCCTACTACGCTACTCCTCTTTCCAGAGGTGGGGGGGGGCCGCCATCCGTGGCAGCGAAAAGCGAACAAAGTCAGTGAGGTGGTAACCTGTCCGCCCATCTCTCGTGAGCGGGATCTATATTATCTTAATGATAATTATTATCAATAGCATTTAATAAATATTTTCAAAAAAATTCCTCTCTCCTCCATTCCAATGGACAGCCCTCCTCTTTATATGCCACTTGACCGGACTGGTGATTCACGGGAGTATTGGGAGAAACCATAAATGTTATAAAGTAACAAAATGAGCAAATATCACGCGATTCCCACTAACATCATCACCGGCTTTCTGGGCGTGGGTAAAACCACCGCACTTAATCAATTGCTACAACAGAAACCGGAAAATGAGACCTGGGCAGTATTAGTGAATGAGTTCGGCCAGATCGGTGTCGATCAGGCGGCCCTGCCCAATGAAGATGGCCTGCATGTACGGGAGTTGGCTGGCGGCTGCATCTGCTGCGCCCTTGGTCCATCACTGGCCATCACGTTGACGATGTTAATCCGACGCAGCAACCCGGATCGCTTGATTATCGAACCCACCGGATTAGGCCACCCGGAAGGCATTATTGATGTACTCCAGGGGATCAGTTTTGAAGATGTTCTGGATCTGCGTGCTACCGTCTGCCTGCTGGATCCCCGCGCCCTGGAACAACCTGAAGTCGTGGCAAATGAGGTCTTTCAGGATCAAATAAACCTGGCCGACGTAATCGCAATCAACAAGTGTGATTTGGCGGAACCGGCATTGGTTGAACAGGCAGAGTCGCTGCTGGGTGGTATTTTCCCGCCTAAGCAGCGGGTGATTCGCTGTGAGCAGGGCAACATTCCATTGGAGATGCTGGACCTGGTGCGCAATGGTGAACTGCAAGCCCAGTTTCCTGAAGCACATTCGGCTCACGACCACGACCACGACCACGACCACGACCACGACCACGACCACAACCACGACCACGACCACGACCACGACCACGACCACGAC
>NZ_CAXRBQ010000068.1:0-10747 GCF_964228735.1 Pontibacterium sp.
CTCTATTCCCTGCGTGATTTTGTTCAGTGTGTGATTGGGACCTATCCGCTGTCGGAAGAACCGCACGATCCAAGTGAGGAGATTCTCTGATGGAAGGATTAATTGCTGTTGGCATCCTGCTGTTCCTGATGATCGTGGGTGTGCCGGTTGCCTGGTCGTTTGCCGGGGTTTTGGCGTATCTGAGCTTTGCCTACGACGCTAACTTCAACACCCTGATGTTGCAGGGCTACCGCTCGATCGATTCGGTAATCCTGATCGCGTTGCCACTGTTTGTACTGACCGGTTACCTGATGCAGAGTGGGGGGATTGCCCACCGTCTGGTCGACTTTATCGAAGTGCTGGTGGGTAAACGCAAAGGCGGTATGGGCGCATCCATGGTGTTGGCATCCGGTATCTTTGGTGCAATTGCCGGTACCGCGACAGCCGCGGTTGCATCGATTGGTACGATCATGATTGATCCGCTGGAGAAACGGGGTTACCCGCGCGGTTACTCGTCCGCGTTGCTGGGTATCTCGTCACTGTTGGGGATTCTGATCCCGCCATCGATCACCATGATTCTGTTTGCGGTGGTGACTCGGCAGTCGGTGGCAGCGTGTTTTGCGGCCTCGATCGGTCCTGCGCTATTGCTGATTGCAGGCCTGATTCTGATGAACCGCTTTAACGTGGGGCGTTTGTTTCAGGAAGTCTCCGCGGGTGCAAAAGATGGCCTGGAAGACCTGCCATCACGAGGCGCTGCAACCCTGCGTGCGTTGCCCGCGCTGTCACTGCCGGTGATCATTCTGGGCGGTATCTACGGCGGTGTATGTACGCCAACAGAAGCCGCGGCGATTGCAGCCTTTATGGCGATCTTGATCGGTTTCTTTATCTACAGGAACCTGACCATTCGACGCTTGGCGGGCAGTGTGATTGCGGCGGCCGAAACCACCGGCACCGTGATCCTGATCCTGCTGTTCAGCTTTATGATCGGCCGTATCTTGGCATCGGAACGTATCCCCCAGGAGCTGACGGAAACCATCACCGAACTGGTCAAAGATCCGATCATGATCCTGATTGCCGTAAACGTCTTTCTGATTGTGACCGGCATGATCATGGATGACGTATCGGTAACCGTGGTGGTGGCGCCATTGTTTATGCCGTTGATGGTCGCAAGTGGTGTCGATCCGATCCATTATGCATCGATCGTGGCGTGTTCTGTTGTGATCGGTGCTAATAGTCCACCGGTGGCGCCGATACTCTATATGGCGTGTCGAATCGGTAAAGTCAGTATTCATGAGGCAGTGATGCCCGCGATCAAACTGATGGCATTTGTGGGTCTGCCGGTGATGGCGGTAACCAGTTTTGTGCCGGAACTATCACTGTTTATTCCAAGAATGCTGGGATTGATGTAAGGCTTCGTACCACTCCAAAGTTCCACACCGTAGGTTGGGCAGGGATATCCCAACCTATATCTCTCGTCTTCTCCAGGTTTTTGATACGGGGATGTTTTTAAAGTCTTTCTTCTAACCGAAACCGCGTGTATTACCCCAATTCTCTGCTGAGAATACCTTGTCTGTGCTCTCTGCCGGTGCATATCGGAACGTCTGAATTATCAGACAAATTCGTTTTCGATACTGCTTTATCAGCTAAAAACACAATTTTGTAATATTTTTGAATTTATTCTTGAGCGCGTCTATACATATTAAACGCTCGGAATCACTTGCAGGCCATGGACGGTTTCTCTGTCATCCTACCGCCATGAATCTCAATGATTCTTATTAGTGCTCTTTGGATTAAATCGATTTTGGTTATCAGGCAGGTTGATCGATCAAAAGGGTATCTAGCGCACTTGAGCAGTAAAGTTAAAGCCTAAACGTAGTTGTGTATTGGGCTGCATTGATCGCGGAACAGACTTCTTAGAATTAGCCGGTTCGCTAGTTGGTACAGGGCCTTAAGGCCGTCTGTATCGGTGGCGATTATTTGATTCAATTAGCAATGGAACGCAGATATGAAGCTCGTACACAAACTAACCCTGTTGTTTTTGCTTATCGGTATTGTCCCTACCCTTGCCGTCGGAATCTTCTCGTTCTACCAGGCAAACCAAGGCTTGAGTGATCAAGCCTTTAACCAATTACAGGCCGTAAGAGGCATCAAGAAAACTCAAATCGAGTCCTATTTCGAAGAGCGGAAAGGGGATATGGCGATGTTGGTTGAAACGATCGCCACTCTGCACAGCAGTCAGCCTGATCTCAATACTATCGAGGCGCTGCTGGCGACACCTCGCTCGGGAGAGGGAAAGAGCTTTTTCAGCAAATACATCGAGGCGTACAGTTACTACGATCTGTTTCTGATTGATGAAAAAGGCGATGTCTTTTTTACGGAAGCGAAAGAGGCCGACTACGGTACTAACCTGATTAGTGGTCCATATCGTGACAGCGGATTGGCGAAAGCATATAAAAACGCCAAGCAAACCCGAGGCTTCGTTCTACAAGATTTCTCGCCGTACGCACCGTCCAATAATGAACCGGCATCCTTTATCGCTCAGCCGGTATACAGCGATGGTGAGCTGGTCGTCATCGTCGCGCTTCAGCTGTCCATCGACAAAATTAACAGCTTTATGCAACTTAGAGAGGGGATGGGGGAAACAGGAGAATCCTATCTCGTAGGGCCGGATATGCGCATGCGCTCTGACTCCTTCCTCGACCCTCAGGGGCACTCTGTTTCCGCATCGTTTGCGGGAAGCATTGCCAGTAATGGCGTGAGCACCGAGGCGAGTCAGAATGCCTTGCAAGGTGATACCGGCATTAAAATCATTACCGACTACAACGGCAATCCGGTGTTGTCAGCCTATACGCCGGTTGCTGTTGAGGGTAATACCTGGGCATTGATGGCGGAAATCGATGAAGCGGAAGCCTTCGCCATTGTTAGTGAACTGAAAATAATCCTGGCGGTGGTCATTGGCTTGGTCGCGATTGCTATTGTTGTTGTGGGTGTTCTTGTCGCGCGTTCCATTACCCGTCCATTAGGTGGTGAGCCGGTGGAGATGAAGTCGATCGCGGAAAAGATTGCGGCAGGAAACCTAACCCTGGAGTTTGAAAATCGCGGTCAGCAGGAAAGTGTATATGCCGCAATGCATAAGATGACGCTGACGCTGAACGACATGATTAGCAAAATTGTCGCGGCCAGCAGCGAAATCGCAACCACGACCGAGCAGACATCGATCGTCACTCAGCAAACCAACGAAAATGTACAGCAGCAACAGCGTGAATCACTGCAAGTGGCGACAGCAACCAATGAGATGAGCGCTTCGGTACAAGAGGTGGCGAATAGCGCCTCGGTTGCATCCACAGCGGCGCAGACTGCGACGAATGAAGCGCTGCTGGCTAAGCAGGTCACTGAAAACACGATCGATACCATCGTTAATATGGCGGATGAAGTGGCTCGCTCCATGGATACCATCCAGGCGTTAGAAAAGCAGAGCACGCATATTGGGTCCGTGCTGGAGATCATCCGCAGTGTGTCTGAACAAACAAATTTGTTGGCACTAAATGCGGCAATTGAAGCGGCGAGGGCGGGAGAGCACGGTCGTGGTTTTGCCGTTGTGGCAGATGAAGTGAGAACGCTGGCGTTGAAAACGCAGGCCTCCACAACGGATATCGAGGATATTATCGATCAGCTCCAAATCGGTGCCAGTGAGGCTGCAAAAACGATGGAGACCAGTGCGCAAAAAGCTCAGGATAATATCGAAATGGCCAGAAAAGCCGGCGCTGCGATTGCTCAGATCACCGGTGCGGTTGAAGATATAAACGATATGAATGCGCAGATAGCCAGTGCCGCCGAAGAGCAATCCGCTGTGTCTGAAGAGATCAGCAAAAGCATTACCTATATCAGTGACCTGTCACAGCAAACAGCGGGGGGCTCGCAGCAAACCTCTGAAGCGACTCTTCAGTTGGCACGACTGTCTGAGCAGATGCGAGTGCTGGTGGCTAATTTTAAGGTTTCTTGAATATCTGTACGGGCCTGAAGAGAGTAATGGGCGAGCGTGGTGACTTCCGGTGGAGACTTGGTACATATAGTTGCTAAGCCGGGTGTTGCTTTGCTCGATCCAGCCTCCAACTCTCATGAGTGTGGTGTCTCTACAACATATACAGGGAGCCGGATTCCAACCACTGTTTTACTGCTAAGTTGAAGGTTGAAAGCTTTTGCGGCGTTACGCGCCGTTGGGCGTAGATAAGGCTCAATTTATGGGTTTTGACCGACCATTCAGACAGGACGTGGACTAGTTTTCCACTCTCTATGAGGCCTTCCACCTGGTAATAGGGCAGGCTGGCGATCCCCATCCCCTGCAGTGCTAATTCCAGTATCGAGTTGTAGGTGTTTGAGCGGATAGTTCCGGTTACTTCGATATCAAAGTTCTGCTCCCCACAGACAAGCTCCAACCGATTCCAGCGCTCGTTTTGGCTGTTAAGGATAAAGTTGCTTTGATGAATCTCCTCAAGAGTCGTAAGTGTGTTTGATGCACTAAACTCCGGACTGCAAACAAGGACATTGCGGATATACCCCAGGTCTCTGGCAACCACATCGTTGGGCAGTTCATCATAGGCACGAAACGCCACATCAAAATCGCCGGACTCGATTTTTTTCTTAACCGGGCCGAAATCGAAGACTAAATTTACCTTTGGATATGCTCGCTGAAAGGTTGGGATCACGTGACGGCACAGTGCCCGGCCAAACTCAATGGGCGCCGTTACTTTCAGGTCACCACTTACCTCCTGTGTGATGTCTCGCACACGCACTTCCGCTTCCGTCGCCAACAGCTGAATCTGTTTGGCTTTGGTGTACAGCTCTTCACCTACCTCCGTCAGGCTGATCGACCGCGTGCTGCGCAGAAACAGTTTGGCGTTCAGCGATTCCTCCAGCTTCTGCACATGTCGTGACACCAGGCCTTTTGATACGTCGAGAATCTCCGCGGCTCTGGTAAAGCTGTGTTCATCGGCGACAACCAGAAAGGTTTGAAGGTAGGTCAGATTCATTTATTAGCACCGTAAAGTAAACAGTGATCTCAATTTCTGTTGTTTTTACACCCGAGTCAACTGATTAGCATTCATTTTGTAAACACAACGAAGAGGAAGTCATGAAGATTCTCGTAATAGGTGCCAAGGGCACAATCGGCAGCAAAGTTGTAGATGCATTGTGTGCTTCTCATGACGTGATCAAAGCGGGCAAAGGCTCTGGTGACGTAGCAATAGATCTGACCAACCCGGATTCCATGCGTGAAGCACTCGCATCTGTAGGAAAGCTGGACGCTATTGTGTGTGCCGCGGGCGACGTTGCTTTCAACTCATTCGCAAACCTGTCTCGCGAGGAGTGGGATGTTGGTATCAACAGCCGCTTGATGGGGCAGGTGAACTTAACCCAGATTGGTGCGGAATACCTGAGTGATGGCGGTAGTATCACATTGACCAGCGGCATTATCGCCGACCACCCAATCGCGTACGGCGTCAGTGCGGCAACGCTGAACGGTGCGATCCAGCATTTTGTGAACGCCGTAGCTAACGAACTCCCACGCGGCATCCGTATAAACGTTGTAAGCCCAACAGTAGTGACTGAATCCCTGGCTACCTACGGCGACTATTTCCCCGGTTTTCATGCCATCGACGCCAAGGATCTGGCGAAGTCTTACGTGCGCTCCGTATTGGGTGTGGAAACAGGCAAAACATTTAAGGCGTTCGCCGGTAACTAAGTTGAGAGTGAGGTAATTAAGAATGAAAAAGCTAATGTGTGTGGCTGCAGCAACTGTTTTCTCCGCCGCTGCGATGGCAGGTTCTTTTGTTGAAAACGATCCAGTGCTGGTGGGCGATAGCTTTGGTTTTGTTGAAGGTCCGGTATGGGATGCTGATCACAAACGGTTTCTGTTTAGCGATATTCCAAACAATAAAACCTACGCTTACAGCTTGAATGGCACACTTAAGGTCGTTGATGGTGACTCTGGTTATGCCAACGGGCTGGCGATTGATGCCAAGGGTAATCTGTGGGCAGCACGCCATGACCGTAAACTGTCGTTCCTGTCACCAAGCGGGGATAAGGTGATTGCTGCTGCCACCTATAACGGCAAGCCGTTGAACAGCCCGAACGATCTGACAATCAAAAGTGACGACAGTGTTTGGTTTACCGATCCACCGTTTGGTATTCAGGGCTATGGTCCGCAAAAAGCGGACGAGGAACAACCGGTCAGAGGTGTATACCGTTACAAGGACGGCGATTTTAAGTTGATGACCGGTGAACTGGGTCTGCCTAACGGTATAGCTTTCTCCAATGACGAATCTGTCCTCTATGTTGCCAATACCGCTGATGGTTGGGTGTATCGCTTTAATGTAGAGGAGCAGGGGCTCAGCGGTAAGAAACGCTTCGCCAAAGTGAAGACACCAAAAGAGGCTGAGCCGATGGCAGATGGCGTCGAGGTGGATAAAGACGGCAATGTATTTATCGCAGGGCCTGGTGGTGTGGGAGTATTTAATGCAGAAGGACGTCAGCTCGACTTTATTGCGATTGATGCAGGCCACGTGAGCAACATTGAAATTGGTGGTCCAGAACAGGATCTGTTGATGGTTACTGCGTATAACAAGGTGGTGCTGTTCAAGCTGAAGTAAGGGGTTAGGAGCAGGCATCAGCCATGTGTTGATGCCTACTCCTGCGGCTTTGAAATGGAACGTGTTCCTTCTCAGGTTAGTTCATCGTTCAGGCGAATCAATCTAGCAGCTTTGGAGTTTCACCGGAAAAGTCGATCCATGGGTTGGTATTCAACAGTTCTGCACCTTCCACACTTGGCTCTTCATAGCGCATGACAAAGTTCTTCGGTCCATGGGCATAGGCCACAACAAGACCGTATTCCGCATCCAGGTAGCCGCCGTGTGGTCCCAGGCCTGGATAGCTGATGCGCCACGCTTTTCCTTCCAGTCCCACATGCCCCAGAGTCAACTTGCCGACAACATTGTCTGGCAGTGAGAAGAACCAGGTCCACGGGCCGCCGGATACAATTGTCATTACTTCATCGATACCGACACCATTGTCCGCGCTGTTTACGTGCAGCAATCCGAACTTCTTCTGAAGAAAGGCTTTAACTTCAGGAGATAGAGCGCGCATGTCATAC
Source organism: Pontibacterium sp. (assembly GCF_964228735.1). Taxonomy (GTDB): domain Bacteria; phylum Pseudomonadota; class Gammaproteobacteria; order Pseudomonadales; family Balneatricaceae; genus Pontibacterium. The sequence goes on from NZ_CAXRBQ010000068.1 coordinate 7,127, forward strand.
ACTTTTGGGTATGGCGCTACGCCGACTTCAGATGTAGAGAGATAACCGCCTCGGTGTGCTTCCGGTTTTCGGCCTGCCTTGTGGATCTCCTCCAACAGCTGTCCACGATGAAGGGAGAAGTGGGAGATCAGCTCATCCGCCTCTTCCTGCGTAACCGCTCTCGACTTTGATGCTTCCAGAATAGGCTTCGCTTCCTCGGGTAGGGGCAGGGTACTCACCCGCACTCCAACAGTGCGCAATACCTTATTAACGTCTTCCACACCGGTAGTGACAGGTCTGCCATCACTGTAGGCAAGCTCCAGAACGCCTGCGGTATTGGATTGTTCTGCGAAACTGTGTGTGGGCAGCCATAACGATACGCTTACCAAAGCGAGACTAAGTAATTTCTTCATAACCGGTTCCTCCTGTTTTTTGCCAACCTAATGAAGGGTTGTATTTAGATTACTGTCCGTTGGTTGGGTGAAAAACAAAGAGGCATCGAATATATTGTTCGTTAATAAAGAACAATGGTGGTTTGATGGCTGACAAAATATTAGAGATGGAAACCTTTGTTCGGATCGTTGAAGCGGGTTCGATCTCTGCCGCTGCAGATCAGCTGGGTCTTACGAAATCGGTGGTGAGTAAACGGTTGTCTGATCTTGAGGCTCGCCTGGGTGTGCAGCTGCTGGCGCGAACAACCAGACGCCTGAGCTTGACCGATTCGGGACGTGAATATCTGGATAAGGTTAAAGAGATCTTGTCCGCGGTTGATATCGCCGAGTCCACCGTAGCGGGGTCGAAAGGTGAGATTCAGGGGCGCATTCGTATAGCATCGCCATTAACCTTCGGGCTGATGCACTTGAATCCGGCGATTCGCGAATTCATCAAGCGCCATCCCGCGGTAAAAGTGGACATCAACTTTTCTGACAGTCGGATAGACCTTGTGCATGGGGGCTATGATCTGGCGCTACGGATAGCTGATCTGGCTGATAGTAGCCTTGTTGCCAAGCCGCTGACCCGTATCCGTCATGCGGTGGTTGCAAGCCCGGACTATTTTCAAACCCGAGAGCTGCCGAAAACACCTCAGGATCTGCTTGCTCTGGATTGTCTGCGCTACAGTGAAGCGAGCGATACCCAATGGAAATATACGGATCCGTCCGGTAAGAACGGATCCGTTGATCCCATCGCACTCATCAACGCTAACAACGGTGCTTTTCTTAAAGATATGGCCGTTGCGGGCAGCGGTATTATCAACCAGCCGACCTTTGTCACCTACGAGGCAATCTGCTCCGGTGAACTGGTGATGTTGCTGGAAGACTATAAATGGCGGGAATTTAATGCGTATGTGGTGTATCCGAAAACCCGTTATCTGCCTTTGCGGGTGAGAGCTTTTATCGATTTCTTAGCGGAGTATTTCGATCGTGATGAACCGTATTGGGAGCGTGAAATACAAGAGGCCCTTGGAAAGAGTTAACAAGTTTTAAAGTGCCATCATTTTTAGTAGCAGCGGTCTCCGACCGCGACAATTCGTTGCATCTGTTGGCCGCGCTCAGCACCCTAAAGGGCATAAAAGCGCGCTGCTACAGGGTTATCAGATTCCCGGCTTAACATACTGTTAAGCCGATCAGTACCCATCCATTCACCGCAATTGGCACTAACCTTCTATATTGTCGTTAATACACTGATTCTTCAGGTAAATATGGCAATTCCTGAACTCGCGTTATATTTACAGTATCAAGGCTTTTCCTTGCGGTGAGGGTCAGGTACCTTAATCCGCTTCTTAAATCCGGCTGAGCAGGAGTACGCCCGATGTCCGAATTGAATCAGTATGCCGAGAAGGTCAGTGCCGTTGTGCTGGCAGGTGGCATGGCACGTCGTATGGGTGGGCAGGACAAAGGTTGGGTGAAGCTCAATGGCAAACCCCTGATTGGCCATGTGCTGGATAAGATCAAACCGCAGGTCGGACGCTGCCTGATCAACGCCAACCGCAGTATGGATGCCTACGGCAGCTTTGGGTTGCCCATCGTCAGTGACCTGGAAGGTGATTTTCAGGGGCCGCTGATGGGGATGGCAACCGGTTTGCATCATGCCGCAACCGATTGGGTGCTGTTTGTTCCGTGTGATACGCCGAATCTGCCGGATGATCTGGTGCAGCGCATGCTGGATCAGGCCGAAAGTGCGGATGCAGAAATAGCCGTGGCCCATGACGGTAACCGCCTGCAATCGGTGGTGGCGCTGATGCGTCGTGACTTGTTGCCCAGCCTCCAGGCCGCGCTGAAAACCGGCGAGCGTAAGGTTGATCGCTGGTTTGAACAGCATGTGATGACCGCGGTGGATTTCTCCGACAAGCCAGATGCCTTTGTAAACGTTAACAGCCGTGATGATCTGGCAGAGCTGCAGCAGATGCCTGCATTGCTCGGTTTTGTGGCCTGGAGCGGTACTGGTAAAACCACGCTGCTGCGTAAACTGATCCCGCTGTTAAAAGAGCAGGGCGTTCGCGTAGGCGTCATCAAACATGCTCACCATAACTTTGATGTCGATAAGCCGGGTAAAGACAGCTACGAGTTGCGTAAGGCAGGTGCTGATCAAATGCTGGTCGCATCCCACGTGCGCTGGGCGTTGATGGTTGAGGAAGACCAGGGGGATTACCCGTCACTGGCCCGTATGCTGAGTCGCCTGGATCACTCCACTCTGGATCTGGTGCTGATCGAAGGCTTCAAGCGTGAGCCGTTTCCAAAGATTGAGCTACATCGCACTGTGCTGGAAAAAGAGCTGATCCACCCGGACGACGACAGCTTCATTGCGATCGCTTCAGATGAGCCAATCAGCCCGGCACCAAACCTGCCGCAGCTGGATATCAATAACGAGCAGGAGATCCTGCAGTTCGTATTGGATTACATGAAGAAACAAACACTCGGATGAGTGTTTCCCGCCCAACGGCTGTCTAAAGGAACGGAGTGGAAAGGGGGCGTTTTGTCCCATTCCGCAGTATCTTTAGTATAGAAATTGCCCGTTAACGACAATCAGTGAAAGATTGGCCCTACGACGTTTTCCCCATTGGTTCTTAGTGGTCATCCAGTAGCTTTTTTATAGTGCTTATTCAGACGCAATTCCGCAGAAAATTCTGTGGTGTTGTGCCGTGTATCTGGGACTTTCCCTATATGAAATTATTGTTTCGGGATTTTGTTCTGATTTGTGTTTTTTAACGAAAATATATCCTGAAATCGTACGGCAAAACGCAGCATTTTTTCTGGTTTGTATGTTGGTCGTCAGTACAATGTTCGGTTCGCGCATCATTTGCTGCTAGAGAGGTTTGTTACATGTCACACCATGACGCTTTTTTCCGCGATACGTGGGTCGAAGTAGACCTGGATCGCATCGCTGAAAACGTTAGCAATATTAAACAGCACTCAGGTTACGAAAACCTGTATGCGGTTGTTAAAGCGAATGCTTACGGTCATGGCGACGTTGAAGTAGCACGTGCAGCACTGGATGCCGGTGCAAATATGCTGGCAGTAGCTTTTCTCGACGAGGCGCTGAATCTGCGTCGCGAGATTAAAGATGTACCTGTATTGGTAATGGGCGCGATCCGCCCGCAGGACATCGCAGTTGCTGCAGAACAGAACATCGATATCACTGCAC
>NZ_CAXRBQ010000069.1:0-17199 GCF_964228735.1 Pontibacterium sp.
CTGTATTGTATAGAAGTGAACAGATCTGTACACTTTTGCGCTTTCCATTAATTTCGGTTTGGAGATTTCTATGAGCGTTGAGCTGGGTTCGCTGCAGTGTTTTGAAGATTGTGAAGATCAGGCGCAGATGCTCATGCAGGCGTTGGCGGAGGAAATGATGTCTGACAGTCACAAACGTTACGTGGTTTGGTCAGCAGTGATGGCTGCTAAGGATGATCAACTGCTGGAATTGGTGAAAGCTGAAATCGGCGAGCTGACCGAAACGGAAAAACGTGATGTGCGCTTCGCACTGAGCCGTATGTCGGTGACCAATCCGTACTTCTTCAGCCGCAACTTTGCCCAGGTGAATGCAGGTGGTTCATTGGATGTTTTGAACATGCGTCCGTTCTCAAGCATCAATGTGCATGATGAAACCGGCTATCACTATGCCTGTATTGCAATCTCGATGGTTAATGGCGGCTATAACTGTTTCCGCAGCCACGTAGCCAGCCTGCAACAGGCGCAGGAGGGCGACCAGGCGATCGATCAGGCCATGCGCATTACCGCAGGTTTATTAGCGATGCGTCAGGCGATCTTCACCCAGCAGCAGTGGGGCGCATAGAGCCTTGTCTAAAGGGTTGGTTACTGCATTAGAAGCAGAGCTAAACGATGCGATCCAGCAGCGAGCAAGAGAAATCCAACTGCAGTTGGATCGCGGTGAATTGGTGGCAACGGGCTGTGCAATGGCCGCGTTGCCAACCGTCTCGAATGAGATCTGGTATGCCGCGGAAGAATTGGCGCAGTGTTTTGAAAAACTGCCCCCAATAACCGTTCATCAGCTTATGCTGGCGGATAGCCAGAGCACTTCCCCGGAACAACCATTCATAGCGGTCGAGTCTGCAGATATCTTCGACCACATCCATCATGCGCTTACGCTGAGCGTTAAGTGCTAAGCAAGCTCTTCAGGCGTTATCTCACTTTCTCCAGGTATTCTTCCAGGCGGTATTTATGTACTGCAAATGTGCTGCTTAGTGCTGCTGCATTTTGCTTCACTTCACTGAGATTCGTAGCTTCGCCGGCGACGATTACTCCAACCATAGCCATCGCGGTGTGTGGCAGGCATTTGTAGACGTACACGCCTTCTTTATCGATAGTAATACTGATCTTCTCGTTGATGCCGCCTTTCCACCCGGCAGAACCTTCCGGAATCAGGTTCGCAATTGTTTCTGAGTTGTGGCCGGGATCGGTCGGCTCGAAGTGCACAGTATCCCCGACTTCCACATTCAAAACGGAAGGTACGAATACCATCGTGCCATCGATACTCGCGTTTCTCATTTCTACGGTGTATTCCGCCGCCCATACAGATTGGGAGCTGGCCAGAAGGGCGGTTGCCAGTGATAAAGCTTTTACGTTCATTCGGTTTCCTTAGAAGCGATAGCCGGTGTTACGGATTGCATTGTTCACATACGCCATCCGGCCATTTCTGTGTGTTTCAACTAATACTGGTGTCCCGTATAGGGCTAATTCTCTGATCTATAAGCAATAAATCTTGAGAAAGCTACACCAGTAGCAGACTGACTGTTAGCAGATAGTATTACAAGAAATAGTATATAAAGTACAGAAAACAACGTTGATAATAATAACGATTATCAATAATATTCGCGTCCCAAAATTAAAACAAATGTTTGGACCATTTACTAGCCATGAAAAAAACTGCTATCTCATGCTGCGTAGCGACGACCGCGCTACTGTCACCTCTGGCACAGGCCGCTATCGATACGCTGGAGTCCCGCGTTATCAATCAACCGGTCACCATCGATGGTGTCGCAGACGAAATTTGGGCTAACGCCAAGCCGATCAACATCAAACTTGATGAGACACCGTACGAGCCGAACAACGGTTACACCGGTATGACACAAACCGAAGTCGAGATGCGCTCTGTATACGACAGCGAACACGTTTATTTCCTATTGCGTTGGGAAGATCCGACACACAGCCTCGAACGTTACCCTTGGGTCAAACAGGAAGACGGTAGCTGGAAGAGTATGCAAAACAAGGACTCGACCAAGCACGAAAACACCTACTACGAAGATAAGGCCTCCATCTTCTGGAACATCAGTGAGAAGGGCTTCAAGAAGAAGGGTTGTGACCGCTCATGCCACATGCCGGACGACGATGGATTGCTCGATGGTGTGAAGGACACCTCTGCCGGTCGTCACTACACCAAGAAAGCCGGTGAAACCATCGATATGTGGCACTGGAAAGCAGCGCGTACCAACATCAACAATCAGATGGATGACCAGTACGTCGACCACGCCCGTAGCGAAAGCAAAGAGTGGGGACGCCACAGCGACGATAAAACCGGTGGTGGTTACTACTACAACAAAGAGAAAGGCCGCGATACCCCGGTATGGATGAACAAAATACTCAGTGCGGAAAATACGTACTGGGTTAAGGAAGAGTTGAAGGTTCCTTTTGAAGATGTTGGCTTCAAGCCAGGTGACATCGTGGGTGGCCACGTAACTGGTCCATTCGAAGGTCCTCGTGCCGACATTGCCGCCAAAGGTGTTCACAAAGATGGTTACTGGACGCTGGAGATCAAGCGTAAGCTGGTGACCAACCATGAGCACAGCCAGGCACGTGATGTTCAGTTTGATGACCTGAGCGATGCGTACTTCTTTGGTGTGACTGTGTTTGATAACGCACAGATCAACCACATCCACCACACCAAGTCTTACCGCATGGTGTTTGAGAAGTAAGTATGACTGCGGCTCCGATGGGGCCGCATTTGTGAATAGGGGACTTACATGAGTGATTCCTTCAGCACTCAATCGAGCTATGGAAGCTCCTGGCTGGCATCAATGAGCAGTTGGCTGGCTGGTCGCCGGCTCTGGTTTAAAAACCTGCCCTGGTTGACCCTGATGCTGGGCCTGGCGGGTTATCAGTTCTGGATCGGCTATACCTACGAATCCAACGACACCACGAATATCTACCTGAGACTGTCCCGCGCCAGCTCCTATGTGTTGCTGCTTGTGCTGGTGGTGCTCTGGCTGCCGGTGATGCGAAACGGTCTCTCCGTATTGCGTCGCTCCTGGGTTGGGGAGTGGTTGCCGATTGAGAATGCCAATGCGTTGCACAAATGGTTGGGCCATATCTGCATCGTATTCACGTTGGTGCACGGCACCCAGTATCTGCTTTACCTGAATACCCTCAGTGAGCCGTTTACCAAGGTCCTCTTCGCCGAAGAGTCTGACCTGGTGCGCTCCATGCGGACCACCATGTATGAATTTGTCAGTGAAGACGAATCCATTGATGTGGTGGGTCAGTGGATTGAAAACGGCCGAACGCAGGAAGGTTATGAAGAGCAGGTCAAACCCATCATGGAGGAGGACTGCACCAAGTGTCACAGCAGAACCTCCACCCAAACCTATGCTATTCAATGGATGCCGCTCACCAAATACGATGATGTGGTATCGCTGAGTGATGAAGGGTGGTTGTCACGCCAGTTCCGAATTAACGTCAGCGGTTTGGTCATGTTTGTGCTGTTCTTTGTGGTTTGGTACACCTCGCTGGAGCGGTTCCGCAAGCGCCACCATCATCACTTCCAGCAACTGCACCTCTTAGGTTATCTGCTGGCGATTCTGGGGTTATTGCATATTCCAAGTCTGGAGTGGATTGTGGCACCGACGGTGGTGTTGTTCGTTGAGTTTTACCTGTCGAAACGTTCGCGAACATACCGCCGCCAGCCTTCGCGCCTGACCGCAATCACCGATGACCTATTGCGATTGGAGATCAAGCGTCCGGAACGCTTGAAAATCCGCGCCGGTCATTACGTGGATCTGCGAATTCCAGGCTTGTTCTCCGACCGTACTGAGAGTGAAAAGCAATGCACCACGGTGTTGTGTCGAGAGTGGCACCCGTTCTCGCTCACCGGCTCCCGTAACGATCCTGACAAGCTGGTATTGAAGGTTCGTGCTCAGGGAGACTGGACCTACGCGCTGCGAGACACGTTAGGCAATAGTGATGCCTGTGAGCTGGATATCGATGTACGTGGTCCGTATGCCAGCCCGATTACCCATGCGACCCGTCGTAAAGACTGGTTTATGGTCGCCGGCGGCATCGGCATCACGCCGTTCCTGAGTTTGCTACGTGAACTGAAGAAGCAGCCGACAGAGCCTTATCACCTGCATCTCGTTTGGGTGTTGCGTGAACCGGCACTGATGAAGTGGATACGTCCGTTGTTGGAAAAACTCTGTGAGCACAACAATGTGCAATGTCACTGGCACTTCTATTTCACCGGTGATCAGAGACTGTCGCTGGAAGAGCAGGAAAAGCTTAAGGCGATCGGCAGTTTGCACCTGCATCGTGTCCGCCCGGATTGGCAGGCGTTGGTAACGGAAATTGCCGCTACCGGCATCCGTCCAACCTGTTATGTCTGCGGACCTGACGCCATGTCACGGCAGGTGAAAAAGGCGTGCCGTAAACAGGGGTGGGCTGTTCATAAAGAAGAGTTCTAATCCTTGATCTTGGCGTAACAAGCAAAAGCCTCGATCTCAGTAAATGGAGGTCGGGGCTTTTTTGTGGCTGGCAGCTTTCTTTCTATTAACCCTTATCCAACATATGCAGGTAGATGCGTGTCAGTCCCTGTGACTGCACCAAGCGTGCAGCGTCATCCAACGTATCAAAGTCACTGGGTTGCTCTCCGTTCAGAGCGAGCAGATGTTCCTGTCCAGTGACTGAACTGCACATCACGTGATACCGCTTTGCGTCGTTCTCGATGATGTAGGTGTTGAGGATGGAACCTGCGTCGATAAGGGCTTTGAGCTCGGCAATGGATACGGCGTGGGTGGTGGACATGTTCTGGACTTCCCGGGATTCGTTTAGATCAGCTTAGCAAAGCCATTCAGGTTTCGGCGTGAATAAAACGATAGTTAAGTATTTACTTAAGGTAACGTCAAAACGTTTGAATTTAACAACGTATCAGCATCGCCATAATGGACCTCATAAGATTGATCCACGCTGCAATTATGAATGAGGTGGCAGATGAATAATAAGAACGATAGCCAGACTATTTGCGGTCTATCACAAGAACAGATTGATGCGCACTGGATGCCGTTTACCGGCAACCGTGACTTTAAGAAAGATCCTAGAATCATCGTATCTGCAGAGGGTAACTACTACACCTCCGCTGACGGTCGTACGATCTTTGACGGCCTGTCCGGTCTTTGGACCTGTGGTGCAGGTCACAGCCGCCCGGAAATCACCGAAGCGGTGAGCAAGCAGCTGAAAGAGCTGGACTACGCACCAGCTTTCCAGTTTGGACACCCTAAATCCTTCGAACTGGCCCACCGCATCACTGAGATGATGCCGGATACTCTGAACCGTGTGTTCTTTACCGGTTCCGGTTCTGAATCCGTTGAGACTGCGCTGAAGATTGCACGTGCATACTGGCGTAAGAAAGGTCAGGGCAGCAAGACCCGCCTGATCGGTCGTTCCAAGGGTTACCACGGTGTGAACTTCGGTGGCATCAGTGTAGGCGGTATCGGTCCTAACCGTACTATTTACGGCCAGGGTATCGACGCGATCCACCTGCCACATACCATGCTGGAAGAGAACCGCTTCGTAAAAGGCAGCCCGGAAACCGGTGCTTACCTGGCGGATGATCTGGAAGACCTGATCGCGATCCACGATGCGTCTAACATCGCAGCAGTAATCGTAGAGCCGGTTGCAGGTTCTGCCGGTGTAATTCCACCACCCAAAGGTTACCTGAAGCGTCTGCGCGAGATCTGCGACAAGCACAACATCCTGCTGATCTTCGACGAGGTTATCTGTGCATTCGGTCGTATGGGTTCCAAGACCGGTGCGGAAGAGTTTGGTGTAACACCAGACCTGATGACCACTGCGAAGCAGCTGACCAACGGTGTGATTCCAATGGGCGCCGTGATCGCCAAGCAGGAGATCTACGACACCTTTATGGAAACTGGTGGCCCGGATTACATGCTGGAACTGCCACACGGTTACACCTACTCCGCACACCCAGTAGCGTGCGCAGCGGGTCTGGCGTCCCTGGACATCCTGCAGAACGACAAGCTGATCGAGCGTGTGGCATCTATCGCGCCGCAGTTTGAAGAGATGCTGCACAGCCTGAAAGGTACCAAGTACGTCGCGGATATCCGCAACTACGGCCTGGCCGGTGCACTGACCATCGAGTCTGCTCCAGGCGAACCGGCATTGCGTCCTTACCAGATCGCGATGAAGTGCTGGGAGAAAGGTTTCTACGTACGTTACGGCGGCGACACCATTCAGCTGGGCATGCCGTTTACGTCTGAGATTGAAGAGATCGACAGCGTGATCAACGCCGTTGGTGACTCTATTAACGAATTGGCTTAACAAGAATTTACCTGACGCTTCATCACCGTCAGTTAGCGCGCCGGGGCTTGGCTCCGGCGGGTGAAAAATAAAAACCGAGGTAACACTAATGACTATGATCGGCCATCTGATTGACGGCGTAATGCGCGAAGACGCTGCGCGCACCCAAGACGTATTCAACCCATCTACTGGTGCTGCGAGCAAACAGGTTGCACTGGCATCTGTTGAGACTGTAGAAGAAGCGATTGCAGCGGCAGAGCGTGCATTCCCGGCGTGGCGTAATACGCCGCCAGCAAAGCGTGCACAGGTGATGTTCCGCTTCAAAGCGTTGCTGGAAGAGCACGCTGACAAGATCTGCGAAATGATCGGTGAAGAACACGGTAAGATCGCTCACGATGCAGCCGGTGAACTGCAGCGTGGTATTGAATGCGTAGAGTACGCATGTGCCGCACCAGAACTGCTGAAAGGCGAGCATAGCCGTAATGTAGGTCCTGGCATCGATTCCTGGAGTGAATTCCAGGCGCTGGGTGTAGTAGCCGGTATTACTCCGTTCAACTTCCCGGCGATGGTTCCACTGTGGATGTACCCAATGGCGATCGTATGCGGTAACACCTTCGTACTAAAGCCATCCGAGCGTGATCCTTCCTCCACCATGTTCATCGCTGAACTGCTGCAGGAAGCGGGTCTGCCAAACGGCGTAATGAACGTTGTAAACGGTGACAAAGAAGCAGTAGACGTGCTGCTGTCTGATGAGCGTGTTAAGGCGGTGAGCTTCGTAGGTTCTACGCCAATCGCTGAATACATCTACTCCACTGCTAACGCTAACGGCAAACGTTGCCAGGCACTGGGTGGTGCGAAAAACCACGCGATCGTAATGCCAGACGCGGACATGGATAACGCTGTTAACCAGCTGCTGGGCGCTGCATTCGGTTCCTCCGGTGAGCGTTGCATGGCACTGTCTGTAGCAGTAGCAGTAGGCGATGAAGCGGCTGACACCCTGGTTGCGAAACTGAAAGAAGCGATGAAGCCTCTGAAGGTTGGTGCATACAGCGATCGCAGCAACGACTTCGGTCCTGTGATCACCCGTGCACACCAGCAGAAAGTAAACGGCTACATCGACAGCGCCGAAGCTGATGGCTGCAAGATCGTAGTTGATGGCCGTAACCCGCAGGTTGAAGGCTTCGAAGACGGTTTCTTCGTAGGTGCGACCCTGATCGACAACGTAACCCCAGAAATGGTGAGCTACAAAGAGGAGATCTTTGGTCCGGTTCTGCAGGTTGTTCGTGCGAACAGCATGGAAGAAGCGATGCAACTGATCAACGACCACGAATACGGTAACGGTACTTGTATCTTTACCCGTGACGGCGAAGCAGCACGTTACTTCTCTGATCACATTCAGGTAGGCATGGTGGGTATCAACGTACCGCTGCCAGTACCTGTGGCTTACCACAGCTTCGGTGGCTGGAAGCGCTCCCTGTTCGGTGACCTGCACGCATACGGTCCGGACGCTGTACGCTTCTACACCAAGCGTAAGACTATCACTCAGCGCTGGCCTTCCAGCGGTGTTCGCGAAGGCGTTTCTTTCTCCTTCCCGAGCTAATTACGAAACTCGTAACGAGTCTCGTTCGGTTGGGTCCGTTCGCTGGGAAGGTGCGAGGCCGTTCCCAGTGCCCAACCAAACTCGAACCGGGCCGTGTAGCTCCGGCCCGGTTCACCCCGTGCTCTGACTGGTCCATCGTGTGTTCTTCATCGCTCCAGAGTCAGGCGTGAAGAGTACTGAGGGCATTTTCGGGACCAAGGAGTCTTACGCAAACTCCTCTCTTTGCCCCCATTTTGGCAGATCTCGGCGCAAGCTGAGGTCTGCTTTTTTTGTTTTGGGCGTTGAGGATCTGAATATCAGGAAGGCTGCAGATTAGCCTGTGGACGTAGTTCCAATTCACACAACTTGTCGATGATGGCCGTCAGTTCGGACTTGCGGGCTGCACTTTTGGACATCACCGCATACACGTTGCGGCTGGCCGGGCGTGATCCGCCCACCATATGCAATTTCCCATCCTCAATATAAGAAGCGACCAGCGCCTTCGGTAGAAAGGCCATCCCACCGTAGGTGATCAGGAACTCCAGTGCGATCTGGCTCTGCTCTGTATGCAGGATCGGTGCAACCGGCTTCTTGAACAGTTTGGCATGCTTAAGGTTGAAGGCGGTGCCCCAGTCGACAAACACATAGCCCATCTCTTCGGCGTCGCTCACCTTAGCGCCGGGTTTATCACAGACCAACACCAACTCGATCTTACCGATACGCACTGTCTCCAGCTCGGCCAGGGTAGGCGGATCGATCACCACGGCAATATCCAGGCGCCCCGCAATCAACGAGCGCGTCAGCTCCAGATGGGAGTTAATCTCCGTACGGATCGATATGCTGGGAAAGTCCGCTGCCAGCTGTGGCAGGATTGACTGCAGGAAGGTGTCCCACAGATTGGAGATGCCACCCAGAATAAGCTGTGTTTCCTGTTGCTCCGCCACACCTACGTCCTGCAGTGCCAACTGCCACGCCGCCAGAATATTTTCCGCATGCTGGATCAGTCGCTCCCCCGAAGGGGTCAGCATGATGTTGTTGCGCTGTCGTGTGAACAGCGGCACGCCCACCATATCTTCCAACTGCTTGATGCGGAAACTGACCGCGGATTGGGTCAGGTACAGGTTCTGTGCGGCCTTACCGAAGTGGCGAGTGCGAGACACTTCGAGGAAGGTTCTGAGTAGTCCTATATCCATAAAAATATTTGATCAAAACAATGAAAAAGCATTGTTTTACAGTAATGCCGATTGGGCTAATAATCCACAAAAAATGGACGACCAGATTTTGTACAGTTTTTACGACTCACAGGTGCTTGCAGACAGATGCATCGATACTGGAGTACGAGAACTGGCTGAACGACAATCAGGTAAGGCAGAGAGCGGTTGACTACAAGCGCCTCTAATCTGGACGTCCTAGCGAATTAATCGCAAAAATCCGCAATACAAAACTCCCTGTATTGCCCGTGAATTCAGTGTTTAACAGAGATCCTGAGATGAACAGTCAGTCATACAGTTACAGACGATCACCCAGTGCCATGCTGCACTTGGATCAATCGTACGTGTACGGAGCTGTCTGATGTTGGGTTAACGTTTAACACTAAAAACACCCGATAAAGCAGCTAACGGAACCGATTGAAACACGTTCTTTAGCTGCTTTTTTTTACCTGAAATTTAACCATTAGATATTCTAATCGAAATCGACCATGACAATGGTCAGCATGGAGCAGTGGCTTGAAAATTTGCTTTCTGATGTACCCGTGGGAGCGTGTCTCCCCTGAGACTGATACTACTTTGCGCATGATCCACGAGGCGGCAGCCCGTGGTCATACGGTGGCGATTACGACGCCAAACAGTCTGACAATTCGCGACAGCGTGGCGCATGCGTTTTGTAACGTACTGAAAAAGACAGACAAGCTGACGAGCAACATCCCGGCGTTTTACCGTCGGGCTGAGTTCAAGCGCTGCAAGCTGCCGTTGGCGGGGTTCGACGCGATCATCATGCGGGCAAACCCTCCGCTGGATACCGTGGCGCTGAACTTCCTGGATTCGGTACGTAACGACACCTTCATCATGAACGATATCGATGGTTTGCGTATCGCCAATAACAAGCTGTATCCGGCGTCGTTCAGTGGCGATGCCAGCCGCTTTATTCCGGCGACACATGTGTCGAAAAACCGCGAATACCTGGAGCAGGTCCTGAGTGATTCGCCGACCGGCAAGATGATCATGAAACCGCTGAATGGGTTTGGTGGTCAGGGCGTGATTGTTATTGAGAAGAGTGCACGACAGAACTTCCGCTCTTTGCTGGATTTCTATATCGGTTCCGGTGACCAGAGTAACTACGTGATCCTGCAGGAGTACGTATCCGGTGCCGAGCAGGGCGATGTGCGCATTCTGATGCTGAACGGTGAACCGATCGGCGCGATGCGTCGCGTACCATCGGGTGATGACGTACGTTCCAACATCCATGCCGGTGGCAAAGAAGTGAAACACCAGCTGACACGAGAAGAGAAAGAGCTGTGTCGCGCAATCGGGCCGCAACTGGTGCGTGATGGCTTGTACTTTGCTGGATTGGATGTGATCAACGGCAAACTGATCGAAGTAAACGTGCTGAGCCCGGGTGGTATCACCCGTATTAACCGATTGAACCGGACAAAGCTGCAGGTGTTGGTAATCGATTTTGTTGAGAATGTGGTGTCGGCAAAAGAGCGTGTTATTGAGCGTAAGAGTACGTTCCGCAAGGTAATCGAAGATGCAGAAGCTATCTGAACGCCGAATTTTGGAACTGATTGCAGCCGGAGAAACATTCGAGTGTGAGTCTTCCGATGGTGCATTCATCCTCAAAATTGACGATTACACCCCGGCGATCTGTACCGCAATTCACGATGGACACAATTTTCGTAGTTCATTGGAAAGCTACTGCGCGCTGACCGAAGAGGAGCGGCTGTACGAGGAAGATCCGTTCACCGCCGAGTTGATTGATGCGATGCCGATCACGCTCATAGGACGGGATTCACGCTATGAGTATGATCTCAACCGTCCAGTAGCGACCTGTATCTACAAGAAGGCGTGGGGTAAAAACGTTTGGAATAAACCCCTGTCGTCTGCGCAGCGTAAATTGAGTGTATCCAAGCACAAAGCGTTTTATGCCGTATTAGATGCGCTAGTAGCGAAGTTAGAAAAGCGCTTTGGCGCCTGTGTGGTGTTTGATGTGCACTCATACAACCACAAGCGCCGGGATGGTGATCCGCCAACATTTAATCTTGGTACCGAGCAGATCGATTTGGATCGCTGGGGGCCAGTGGTGGACAGATTCAAACGTGGATTGGGAAGAATAGCTCTGACCAATACACCTGTACGAGCCGCGTATGATGAAGTGTTTTATGGCCGCGGATATCTAATTGCGCACGTAAATAGCCGTTTTGAGAACACGCTGGTACTGCCTTGTGAAGTGAAGAAAGTGTTCATGGATGAGCTGACCGGTGAGCCATACCGGTTGCTGCTCAATGAACTCAAAGAGGGGATGAAACATAGCCTCTCCGATACTGGTGCGTTTTTCTCACGGAGGCATACACGTAAGTCGCGTACCCGTCGTTTGGACATGCTTTCATCGCAGATGGATCCGGCGATAACTGCGGTGGACCGCGAGTTGCATCGCTTGGCACGTGGATTGGAAACACTCCACTACATCAATCCTGTCAATATTCAGCAGGAGAAGCGGCGCTTTTTTGCACGCAAAGGTAACTATCAGCCGCAGTTTAAGTACAAACCGCTGGCGATTGATCCCTATGCCTTTCGTGAAAAACTGTACCGCCTGCCGGTAGACACGATTCGTGATCCCGGTGTGCAGCAGATGTATTGCCAGGTGATTGATGGGCTCTCCAGCAAGATCGACCTGCTGGTGAGTGCGGGTAGCCCGCAGTTTGTGTACAGCTCGCTGAAATACTACGGCGAACCGAGCCTGGAAGACGAAGCCAATGCGCGATTTCTGCTGCATGCGGCATCCCACGGTCCGGCCTCTGAGGTAGAGATCGGTGCAGATCAGGCGGCGGAGTATTTCCGGCAGCGGGCCGCTGACTGGGGCATGAACTGTAAGGTCGAGCTGTCCGGGAAACTGGTTGCCTCGGCAATGGTATCCAACAGCAAGCGTACGTTGTACGTAAACAAACACGCACGCTTTACGGAAACTGAGATGGCAGCGCTCACGCATCACGAGTTGGGTGTGCACATGGCCACCACGTTGAATGCCGCGATGCAGCCGTTAAAGGTGTTTTCGCTCGGCTTGCCGGGTAACACCATGACCCAGGAAGGGTTGGCGATTTTGAATGAGTACCACAGCGGCAACATGTCGTTGGAGCGCCTGAAAGGTTTGGCTCTGCGGGTGTTGGCGGTGAAAGAGATGCTGAAGTACGGCGACTTCAGGCACACCTACAGCTACCGGCTGGAGGAGAAAAAGATGTCTGAAGGGGGGGCCTTCAAGCTGGCTGTGCGGGTACACCGCAGTGGCGGCTTTACCAAGGACTACTTGTATCTGCGTGGTGTCAGTGAAGCGTTAAGGCTCCACAAAAGTTGTGATATCAGCAGCTTGTACGTGGGCAAAACCGGGTTTGATTATCTGCCAATTCTCAATGAACTAATTGCGCGGGAGATCATTCACCAGCCGGTTTTTGTACCAGAGGGCTTAAGTAATCCAGAGCCGGTATCCGATATTCTGGATTATCTGGTTTCGTCCATCAAACCGACTACACGTGTGGGTTTGATGGCAGATGCAGGCACCCGCAATACCGAGGTTGCCTGAGCCATGTCCGGAGTGGCACTAACGTTGCTCCGGTTTTTTCTTTGTTGTTTGTATGTTCGATGAGAGTCGAGAAATGAGCAAAATAGATGTGGAAGCGTACGCTTCCGACTACGATGATTGGTCTGAGGATTATTCAGAGCAGAAAGGTACGCGCCGGAAAAGCGGACGTGGGCAGAATATGAACCACAGTAGCGATCTGGATGACCTTTGGGGTGATGAAGAGGGCGAACCTATTCGAGTTAAGGGGCGCAAATCACGGGATCACCGCCGTGATATTGAAGACCGCATGGAACGTCGTCGTTTGGAACGCGAAATATACGACGACTACTTTAATGATATGGCCTGAGGATTAATTTGTTGTCTCCTCAGGTGTTTAACAGTGCAGCATGCCGCGGCACTTTGAGGAGACAATCATGGCAACACCCCTTCCTATTCAATCGACCCGTCGCACCCGGCTTGTACGTCCGGGTACTGAAAGCCAGCCGGTCGAGCAGTACGCGCAGCTTGCAAAACGTCTGCAGTCACGGGAGCCATTCTGGCTGGAGCTGGACTGGAATGATCCTGATGCGGCCGAATGGCTTAAGCACTCTGCCGATCTACCTGAAAGCAGCTGCCAGGCGGTCTTGACCGAAAATACCCGGCCGCGTTCGTTTACCGACGAACATGGCAACCTGGTGCTTATCCTGCGCATCATCAATACACAAGCAACTACCGAAGCTGAGCGGCTGGTTTCGTTGCGATTGTTGATCGACCGTAAACGGATTTTCAGCCTCTGCCACTACGAAACTGAGGTTTTGCGACAGGTCCGTACAAAAATAGGTTCGTCGGATTCCTGCTTTGAACCTGCGCAGTTGCTCACATCGTTGCTGCGCTGGATCCAGGAAGAGATCAACGAGGAGGTCTACAGACTGACCGAATTGGTCTCGGACATTGAGGGCCAGCTTGACCGCGGCAAACCGCCGGTTGATGAGATCAGCATGGCACGCAAACGCGCGGGGGAGTTACAGCGTTACCTGCAGCCGCAGCGGATTGTGTTGTCGCAGTTGCGCCAGCAGCGGGATATCACCAGTGACGCAGAGTTGCAGTCCGACTGGCGTGAATTGGCCAACGAACTGCAACTGAGCCTGGAAGAGGTTGAGATGTCGATCAGCCGCTTGATGATCTTCCAGGATGAGGTGCGCAGTAACTTAAACGAACGCACGACACGCACATTGTACCTGCTGTCGTTGGTGACGTTCCTGTTCCTGCCGCTGAGCTTCCTGACTGGATTCTTGGGTATGAATATCAGTTTTCCCTGGGAGACCTCGCCGCAGGCGTTCTGGTTATTGCTGGTGCTGATTATCGGCATCCTGCTGGGGCAGGTGTGGCTGATAAAACGGTTGGGCTGGTTGTAGTTTTCCAACTTATTTTTCAGATAGATATTAAAAGGTATTTTGAGGCTTCCTCATGCATATGGATCCTGTACTGCCAACCATGGTCGGCACCATCTTTCTGGTGTTAATGGTTGGAGGTTTATTAAAGTTTATGGGCCAGCCACAGATCATCGCGTATCTGTTGGCAGGTGTGCTGATTGGGCCACATGGCCTGGCGCTGATATCGGATGCCGATCTGGTCCACAGACTGGGCGCGTTGGGTGTAGTGCTATTGCTGTTCTTCGTTGGTATGGAAGTAGTGCCAGAGAAACTGCGGGAGCGTTGGCGGATTCCGGTTATAGGTACGGTGTTGCAGGTAGTGTTCAGCTTTCTGCCGGTGGCGGCGATTGGCCTGATGTACGACTGGAGCTGGGCACGGATCGCATTGCTTACATTTGTGATCTGCCTGTCCAGCTCTGCAGTGGTGATTCGACTACTGCAGGATCGCAATGAACTGAGTACTGGCTTTGGTCAGGATATGCTGGGTGTGTTGCTGGTGCAGGATCTGCTGGTAGTGCCGATGCTGATTATTATCGGATTGTTCGGTGGGCAGCAGGTGGATATGCACTCTCTGTCATTGCAGTTGATCGGCGTGGTGTTGATGGGTGGATTGCTGGTATGGATCTTCAGCGGTCGCCAAATGAAGCTGCCTTTTGGTGAGCATATTCGTAAGGATCATGAGATCCAGGTGTTTACCGCACTGGCGATCTGCTTTGGACTGGCGTTGTTGACCGGTTTCCTCGAGCTGTCGACTGCATTGGGCGCTTTTATCGCTGGCATGCTGGTATCTGCTGCTCGCGAGACGCAGTGGGTGCACCACAAACTGGAGCCCTTCCGGGTGGTGTTTGTGGCGCTGTTCTTCCTGGCGGTTGGTATGAGTGTGGATCTGGATTTTGTGATCAAGCACTGGTGGCAGGTGAGCTTGGTGGTGATCGCGGTGTTTGTTGTAGGCACAGTGGTCAACGGGCTGATTCTTCGAGGGCTAGGTTACCAGTGGCGGGAAAGTTTCTACGGTGGGACCGTTTTGGCACAGATCGGTGAATTCAGCTTTGTGTTGGCGGCAGTGGGCTTGCAGGCTGCCATCATTACCGACACCGGTTACCAGTTGGCACTGTCGGTGATATCACTCTCGCTGCTGTTGGGTCCGATTTGGATAAATTTGGGGCGGGCCAGTTTCCGACCCGTGATCGACGACGCTTAGTACGCCGCGTCGATCAATTAAGAACTACTATGTAATTGTATTCAGAGACCGGCAGGGTAGCCGGTCTCTTCTGTTTTGGAGTAAGGGCGGATGCCGTATATGGAGTTTATTGGAACAATCAAGCAACTGGTGCTGGAGCACAAACTGATCACAACCGTTGTGTTTGTGGTGTTTGTGTATCTGTGCAAATTAAAAGTTGCCGCTTTGATCAAACGGCGCGGAAAAGCCAAAGGGGAAGACAGGCGATACCTGGTTAACGTGGTTAAAAACCTGATTAACCTGAGTGTTGTGGTTTGTGTCTTTATGTTCTGGGCCGCAGAGCTGCAGCAATTCGCGCTGTCGGTAGCTGCCTTTGTGGTGGCTTTTGTTGTCGCTACACGTGAATTCATTCAGTGCATTATCGGGTTTATCTATATCGTATCTGCACGTCCGTTTCAGATAGGCGATTGGATTCAGGTGGGTAAGTATGCCGGTGAGGTGACCGAAACGGATTGGGCCAAACTGACGCTGCTGGAAGTAGATATTGAATCGTACAGCCACACGGGTAAAACACTGTTTGTGCCGAACAATATGTTGCTTCTGAATACGATCAAGAACCTGAACTTCCTGAAACGTTACGCAACCCACACCTTCACGATTACCCGCGAACCGGATGTAAACCTGTTCACCATCGAGCAGGAGCTGTTGGAACGTGCAACCGCATACTGTGAAGATTTCTACGAGGTTGCCAATCGTTATAACGCGCTGATCGAAAAACGCCTGGATGTGAAGATCTCTGGCCCAGCACCGTCACTCCATATCTTCACCAACCAGAACGGCGATGATCAGGCGTGTTTCACGATTTTTTGTCCGTCAGAGCAGGCGTGGGATATTCAGAACAAAATCACCCGTGATTTTATGGAACTGTGGCACCGGGAGAAGCGGAAGCTGATGCTGATCGAAAGGGATTCGAAGTCACGTCATACCAGCACGGAAGAGGTATAAAAAAGCCCCTGCGAGCAGGGGCAAATCAGTCCGTAGGTTGGGTCGAGCCGAAGGCGACACCCAACACCCCATAAGCCTGTTTCGTAGATCTCATCTTTCTCCAAATCTACCCTCAAACACCTCGCGAGAACCCCAGTCTCTCTCCAATAACCTATTGCGAATAAATCGATGGATACTCGAATAGGGCCAGTCAGCAGGAATTAATACATGTCCATGTTTTACCGGGTTGTAGTGGATGTAATTGATATGGGTGTTCAGATCATTTTCGTCACGAATCTGATGCTCCCAATATCGCCTCTGCCATATGGCGCGCTCGTTCTTACTTTGCCGGCTGAGGCTAATCGTTTCGTGCTTTGGTATCTGTCTTGAAAAATTCTTCTTAATCAGTCGCCAGCGTGTCGCATAATCATGGTCATCAACTGGTAGTGTCCAGATTGCATGCAGGTGATCGGGCAGTATAACGATGGCGTCTATTTGAAATGGATGGGATTGCATTACCCGGGCGAAGGATAAGCGAAGAAGAGCTATCTGATCGGTGAGTAAATGACTTGAGCGATCTTGAAGGTTGACGGTAAAGAAGTAGGTGCCGCCGGCCTGGCGGGCGCGTCGGTAATACATTGCTAACGTCCTTGTTCGTTGTATGGTTGAAGTGTCGGAATTCCTTTCCAGCCGATTAGTATATTTGCGCTTACGGAGCAGGGAAATAGTGGGGTGTGTTGGGTGTCGCCTACGGCTCGACCCATATATGGTCTCCTCCCTGCTTGCAATGGCTTCAAGCTTCGATGTCCGATACAGGTTGCGGCCATATATCCGGCCTGTTTTATGAAGCTTGTGATAGCTTCTGGCCTTGATGAATATTCGCGCGCAGCGTCCTTATCAAC
>NZ_CAXRBQ010000070.1:0-39019 GCF_964228735.1 Pontibacterium sp.
TGGCTAAAGAACAATTTGAACGCTCCAAGCCGCACGTTAACGTTGGTACTATCGGCCACGTTGACCACGGCAAAACTACACTGACTGCTGCCCTGACTCGCGTATGTGCGGAAGTTTTCGGCGGTGAAATGAAAGCGTTCGACCAGATCGATAACGCACCAGAAGAGCGTGAGCGTGGTATCACCATCGCAACTTCTCACGTTGAATACGATTCTACTATCCGTCACTACGCACACGTAGACTGCCCGGGGCACGCTGACTATGTTAAAAACATGATCACCGGTGCTGCGCAGATGGATGGCGCGATCCTGGTGTGTGGTGCGACTGACGGTCCTATGCCTCAGACTCGTGAGCACATCCTGCTGTCTCGTCAGGTAGGTGTACCTTACATCGTAGTATTCCTGAACAAAGCAGACCTGCTGGCTGAAGACTGTGGCGGCGTTGACTCTGAAGAGTACGCTGAGATGCTGGAGCTGGTTGAAATGGAAATCCGTGAGCTGCTGGACACTTACGAATTCCCAGGCGACGACACTCCAATCATCGCAGGTTCCGCGCTGATGGCGCTGAACGGCGAAGACGACAACGAGCTGGGTACTACTGCTGTTAAGAAGCTGGTAGAAGCGCTGGATACTTACATTCCAGAGCCAGAGCGTGCAATCGATCAGCCGTTCCTGATGCCAATCGAGGACGTATTCTCTATCTCCGGTCGTGGTACTGTAGTAACTGGCCGTGTAGAGCGTGGTATCGTTAACGTTGGTGATGAGATCGAGATCGTTGGTATTCGTGAGACCACCAAGACTACTTGTACTGGTGTAGAGATGTTCCGTAAGCTGCTGGACGAAGGTCGTGCGGGTGAGAACATCGGTGCGCTGCTGCGTGGTACTCAGCGTGACGAAGTTGAGCGTGGTCAGGTACTGGCTAAGCCGGGTACTATCACTCCTCACACTCGTTTCGAAGGTGAAGTATACGTACTGTCCAAAGAAGAAGGTGGTCGTCACACTCCATTCTTCAAAGGCTACCGTCCACAGTTCTACTTCCGTACAACTGACATCACTGGTGCTGTAGAGCTGCCAGAAGGTGTAGAAATGGTAATGCCTGGTGATAACATCCAGATGGACGTTACCCTGATCAACCCAATCGCGATGGAAGAAGGTCTGCGCTTCGCTATCCGTGAAGGTGGTCGTACCGTAGGTGCAGGTGTTGTATCTAAGATCGTAGAGTAATTCTCTCTGATCTGAAAAAAGGCTCCCAATTGGGAGTCTTTTTTTTGGTTAAAAAATAGACTTGACCGTATATGCATATGCAAGTAGTATTTGCGTCCCCTACACCGTAGGGGTGGTCGGCTTATGCCGTAATATAATTCGTTAGGAATTGTGATCGAAATGCAGAATCAGAAAATTCGTATTCGTCTGAAAGCCTTTGATCATCGCCTGATTGACTCCTCTGCGCAGGAAATCGTAGATACTGCGAAGCGTACAGGTGCTCAGGTGCGTGGCCCGATCCCACTTCCAACCCGTAAAGAGCGCTACACAGTGCTGGTTTCTCCTCACGTGAACAAAGATGCACGTGACCAGTATGAAATCCGTACTCACAAGCGTGTTCTGGACATCGTTGAGCCAACTGAAAAAACAGTTGACGCACTGATGAAGCTGGATCTTGCAGCGGGTGTAGAAGTGCAGATCAGCCTCGGCTAATCAAAAAAGGCACTGCGCAGATTTAATTTATTAATGAAGCGCTTTTTTAGTGTGGAATGCTCTGGAAAGGGCAGCCGTAGTGGGTAACAGCCCCGTACACAACTGGCAAGAGGTTTTTAAGAAATGTCTGTAGGTCTTATCGGACGTAAAGCGGGTATGACACGCATCTTCACTGAAGATGGTCAGTCCGTGCCAGTCACCGTCATCGAAGTGGAACCGAACCGTATCACTGCTGTGAAAGCAGTAGATACCGACGGCTACGCAGCGATTCAGGTTACTACTGGCTCTAAGAAGGCGAACCGCCTGTCTAAGCCAGAAGCGGGTAACTTCGCAAAAGCTGGTGTAGAAGCAGGTCGTGGTTTGTGGGAGTTCCGCCTGTCAGGTGGCGAAGAAGTCAACGTTGGCGATGAGCTGACTGTTGCGCGCTTCGAAGCAGGTCAGAAAGTAGACGTTACTGGTCAGTCTAAAGGTAAAGGTTTCCAGGGTGGCGTTAAGCGCTGGAACTTCTCTACTCAGGACGCGACTCACGGTAACTCTCTGTCTCACCGTGCTCCGGGTTCTATTGGTCAGTGTCAGACTCCTGGCCGCGTGTGGAAAGGCAAGAAGATGGCAGGTCACATGGGTGCTGCACAGGTAACTGTTCAGACTCTGGAAGTTGTTCGCGTTGACGCGGAACGTAACCTGCTGTTGATCAAAGGTGCTGTTCCGGGCGCAACCGGCGGTGACGTAATCGTTAAACCGGCTGTTAAAGTCGGCGCCTAAGGGGGTTTGAAATGAATCTGAATTTAGCTGGAGCTAACGGTTCGGTTGAAGTTTCCGACCTGGCTTTTGGTAAAGAATTCAACGAAGCGCTGGTACACCAGGTTGTGACTGCATACCTGGCTGGCGCTCGTCAGGGCACAAAAGCCCAGAAAAACCGCTCTGCGGTATCTGGTGGTGGTGCAAAACCTTGGCGTCAGAAGGGCACTGGTCGTGCTCGTGCGGGTACTTCCCGTTCTCCAATCTGGCGTTCGGGTGGCGTAACTTTCGCTGCACAGCCACGTGATCACGCTCAGAAAGTAAACAAGAAAATGTACCGCGCTGCTATGCGCTGCATCTTCTCTGAGCTGGTTCGTCAGGACCGTTTGGTGGTAGTAGAAGATTTCGCTCTGGAATCTCCTAAAACTAAACAGTTTGTAGCTAAGCTGAACGAGCTTGAGCTGTCTAACGTACTGCTGATCACTGAAGACGTAGAACAGAACCTGTACCTGGCTGCGCGCAACGTACCTCACGTTGACGTACGCGACGCTGCAGGTGTAGATCCAGTGAGCCTGGTCGGTTTCGACAAGGTGCTGGTGACTGTTGCTGCACTGAAGAAGGTTGAGGAGGTGCTCGCATGAACCAGGAACGCATCTTTAAAGTGCTGTTGGGTCCGCACATCTCTGAGAAGGCAACCATCGTAGCTGAAGGTTCTCAGCAGGTGGTGTTCCGCGTTACTAAAGACGCTACCAAACCAGAAATCAAGAAAGCTGTTGAAGAGCTGTTTGACGTTAAAGTTTCCGGCGTCAACATCGTCAACGTTAAGGGCAAAACCAAGCGTACTGCGCGTGGTTTCGGCAAGCGCAACGACGTACGCAAAGCATACGTTTGCCTGGCTGACGGCTCTGAGATTGATTTCATCGGTGGCGAGTGATTGGGGGTTTAGAAAATGGCAGTGATTAAAACTAAGCCGACCTCTGCTGGACGTCGTCACGTTGTTAAAGTAGTTGGTGCTGACCTGCACAAAGGTAAGCCACACGCTGCGCTGGTTGAGAAGAAATCCAAAACCGGCGGTCGTAACCACTACGGTCGTATCACCACCCGTCACGTTGGTGGTGGTCACAAGCAGCAGTACCGTGTTATCGACTTCCGTCGTAACAAGGACGATATCCCTGCAGTTGTTGAGCGTCTGGAATACGATCCAAACCGTTCCGCACACATCGCTCTGCTGAAATATGCTGACGGTGAGCGCCGTTACATCATCGCACCTAAGGGTGTGGTGGCTGGTACTAAGATTTCTTCCGGTCAGGAAACTGAAATCAAGCCAGGTAACTGCATGCCACTGCGCAACATCCCAGTAGGTTCTGTTGTGCACTGTATCGAGCTGAAGCCTGGTAAAGGTGCTCAGATGGCTCGTTCCGCGGGTACTTCTGCTCAGCTGGTTGCGCGTGAAGGTGCATACGCTACTCTGCGTCTGCGTTCCGGCGAAATGCGCAAGGTGCTGGTTGAGTGTCGTGCGACTCTGGGTGAAGTAAGCAACTCTGAACACTCCCTGCGTCAGCTGGGTAAAGCTGGTGCTAAGCGCTGGCGTGGTGTTCGTCCAACCGTTCGCGGTGTTGCAATGAACCCGGTTGACCACCCACACGGTGGTGGTGAAGGTCGTACCTCCGGTGGTCGTCACCCAGTGACACCATGGGGTGTGCCTACTAAGGGTCACAAGACTCGTAAGAACAAGCGTACCGATAAGCTGATCGTACGCCGTCGTCAAGCCAAATAATTAGGTTGAGGATACAGTTGTGCCACGTTCACTGAAGAAAGGTCCATTTATCGACCTTCACCTGCTGAAAAAGGTAGAGGCTGCAATTGAGAGCAACGACCGTCGTCCGATTAAGACTTGGTCTCGTCGCTCTACCGTCTTCCCGAACTTTGTCGGTTTGACGATTGCAGTACACAACGGTCGCCAGCACGTTCCAGTGTACATCACTGAGGACATGGTCGGTCATAAACTGGGCGAATTCGCTGCTACACGTACTTACCGTGGCCACGCAGCGGATAAGAAAGCCAAGCGATAAGAGGAGTTAGATGATGGAAGTTGCCGCTAAATTGAAAGGCGCCCGCATCTCCGCTCAGAAAGCCCGTCTGGTTGCTGACCAGATCCGTGGTAAGTCTGTCGGTGAAGCTCTGGACATCCTGGCGTACAGCCCGAAAAAAGGTGCGGCGCTTGTCAAGAAAGTACTGGAGTCTGCGATTGCAAACGCAGAACACAACGAAGGTGCTGATATCGACGAGCTGCGCGTTTCTACTATCTTCGTTGACGAAGGTATGACTATGAAGCGCATCAAGCCGCGTGCAAAGGGTCGCGCAGATCGTATTCTGAAGCGTTCCTGCCACATCACCGTTAAAGTGGCTGACTAAGCGACTGCTAGGAGAGTTTGTTATGGGTCAGAAAGTACATCCGACCGGTATCCGACTTGGTGTCGTGAAAGACCACACTTCTGTGTGGTACGCGGACAAGTCAGAATACGCAAGCAAGCTGCTGAACGACCTCGAGGTGCGTGCGTACCTGGAGAAGCAGCTGGAAAAAGCATCTGTAAGTCGCATCGAAATCGAGCGTCCTGCACAGAATGCTAAGATCACCATTCACACCGCTCGTCCGGGCATCGTGATTGGTAAGAAAGGTGAAGATGTGGAGAAGCTGCGTAACGCTGTTTCTCAGATGATGGGCGTGCCTGTTCACATCAACATCGAAGAAGTTCGCAAACCTGAACTGGACGGCAAACTGGTAGCGCAGAGCGTTGCTAGCCAGCTGGAACGTCGTGTTATGTTCCGTCGCGCTATGAAGCGTGCGGTACAGAACGCTATGCGTCTGGGTGCTAAAGGCATCAAGATCCAGGTTAGCGGTCGTCTGGGTGGCGCTGAGATCGCGCGTACTGAGTGGTATCGTGAAGGCCGTGTGCCGCTGCACACTCTGCGTGCTGACATCGATTACGCTACTTACGAAGCGCACACCACTTACGGTGTGATCGGCGTTAAAGTCTGGATCTTCAAGGGTGAAGTTCTTGGTGGTATCGAACAGGTACGCGCCGAGAAGAAAGCACCTAAGAAGAAAGGTAAGTGAGGTAGACGTCGATGCTGCAACCTAAACGACTGAAATACCGTAAGGTAATGAAAGGCCGCAACCGCGGTCTGGCTCAGCGCGGTAGCAAAGTAAGCTTTGGCGAATTTGGTCTGAAAGCTACTAGCCGTGGTCGCATCACTTCCCGTCAGATCGAGGCGGCTCGTCGTACCATGACACGTCACGTAAAACGTGGTGGTAAGATCTGGATCCGCGTATTCCCTGACAAGCCAATTACCGGCAAGCCTCTTGAGGTTCGTATGGGTAAAGGTAAGGGTAGCGTTGAGTACTGGGTGGCTCCAATTCAGCCAGGTCGTATCCTGTTTGAAATGAGCGGTGTACCTGAAGAGCTGGCATCCGAGGCATTTGGCCTGGCTGCTGCTAAGCTGCCTGTTTCTACAACTGTTGTTAAGCGTACGGTGATGTGATGAAAGCGAACGAACTACGTGAGAAGTCCGTTGATGAGCTTCAGCAGGAACTGTTGGGTCTTCTGAAAGAGCAGTTTAACCTGCGCATGCAGAAAACCACCGGTCAGCTGGCACAGAATCACCTGTTGGGCCAGGTTCGTCGCGACATCGCTCGCGTGAAAACTGTACTCAACGAGAAGGCAGGTAACTAAGAATGAGCGCAGAAAAACGTACTCGTACTGTTACTGGCCGTGTTGTCAGTGACAAGATGGATAAAACCATCACAGTTCTGGTTGAGCGTAAAGAGAAGCATCCGATTTACGGAAAATTCATGAAACGCTCCACCAAACTGCACGCTCACGATGAGAAGAATGAGTGTCAGCAGGGCGATCTGGTAACCATCGCGGAAACCCGTCCTCACTCCAAGTCTAAAACTTGGGCACTGGTTCGTATTGAAGAGCGCGCAGCGAAGGTGTAATATACGCACCCTCGCTCCAATTGTCGGCCCGTCGTTTTTAACGGCGGGCTCAACACAGAGTTTGTGGAGTAGACCATGATTCAGACTGAATCTATGCTTGACGTCGCTGATAACAGCGGTGCTAAGCGTGTACAGTGCATTAAGGTCCTGGGCGGTTCTCACCGTCGTTACGCAAGCGTCGGTGACATTATCAAAGTTACCGTCAAGGAAGCAATTCCGCGTGGCAAAGTGAAAAAAGGTCAGGTCCTGAAGGCTGTTGTGGTACGTACCCGTAAGGGTGTTCGTCGTCCAGATGGCTCAGTAATCCGCTTTGATACTAACTCAGCGGTTCTGCTGAACGCTAACGACGCACCAATCGGTACTCGTATCTTTGGCCCAGTAACGCGTGAGCTTCGTTCTGAGAAGTTCATGAAAATCGTTTCCCTGGCGCCTGAAGTGCTGTAAAGATCAAACTCCGAGAAGTTTGATTTATGTAAAAACGCTAACGCCGTAAGGCGTTGGCGTTTTTGAGCATGAGAGGGACGTAGGAAAGAGGTAATTATGCGTAAAATTCGACGCGACGATGAAGTCATCGTTATCGCAGGTAAAGACAAGGGCAAGCGTGGCAAAGTCATGCGTGTCCTGGACAACGACACAGTAGTCGTTTCCGGCATCAACATGGTGAAGAAACACACCAAGCCTAACCCGATGCTGGGTAAAGCGGGTGGCATCGTAGAGAAAGAAGCTGCTCTGGCTGTATCCAACGTTGCTATCTTCAACCCACAGTCCGGTAAGGGCGACCGTGTTGGCTTCAAGCTTCTTGAAGACGGCTCTAAGGTTCGCATCTTCAAATCCACCGGCGAAGTGATCAGCTAAGGGGTTGATGATATGTCTCGATTGAAAGCGCTTTATAAAGAATCTGTTCAGCAGCAGCTGAAAGATGACCTGAACAGCCCTAACATCATGGCTGTGCCTCGTCTTACCAAAATCACTCTGAACATGGGTGTTGGTGAAGCACTGGGCGACAAAAAACTGCTGGAAAACGCAGTTGCAGACATGACTAAGATCGCTGGTCAGAAGCCAGTTGTAACGCTGGCACGTAAATCCATCGCGGGCTTCAAAGTTCGTGAAGGTTGGCCGATCGGTTGTAAAGTTACCCTGCGTGGCGACCGTATGTGGGAATTCCTGGATCGTCTGGTAGACATCTCCATCCCACGTATCCGTGACTTCCGTGGTCTGAACCCTAAGTCATTCGACGGCCGCGGTAACTACAGCATGGGTGTTAAAGAGCAGATCATCTTCCCTGAGATCGATTACGACAAGGTAGATAAACTGCGTGGTATGGATATTACCGTTACCACCACTGCTCAGAACAATGACGAGGGTCGTGCCCTGCTGGCTGCCCTGGGCTTCCCATTCAAGAAGTGATAGGGGTTTATCATGGCTAAAGAATCTATGAAGGCACGTGAAGCTAAGCGTGCAAAAACAGTTGCTAAGTACGCTGAAAAGCGTGCTGCACTGAAAGCAATCATCCTGAGCGCTACTTCATCTGAAGATGAGCGCTGGGACGCACAGGTTGCGCTGCAGAAATTGCCGCGTGACGCTAGCCCGGTTCGCCGTCAGCGCCGCTGTCAGGTTACAGGTCGTCCACACGCGGTTTACCGCAAGTTTGGCCTGTGCCGTAACCAGCTGCGTGAAGCCGCTATGCGCGGTGACGTACCGGGTCTGAAGAAGGCTTCCTGGTAATCTACAGGTAGTCCCATGGTAAGCGCGACGGACTGGGCCTGAGGCTACCGCGTCGCGCTGCACAACGAGGAAGTAAAAAGCATGAGCATGCAAGATACACTGGCGGATATGTTCACCCGTATCCGTAACGGTCACATGGCTGAAAAGCAGGCCGTATCCATGCCGTCTTCCAAAATGAAGGTTTCTGTCGCTAAGGTTCTGGAATCTGAAGGTTACATCTCCGGCTACTCCGTAGAAGAAGGTGTAAAACCAGTTCTGACCATCGACCTGAAATACTTCGAAGGTAAGGCGGTAATCGAAGAGATCAAACGTGTAAGCCGTCCAGGTCTGCGTATCTACAAGGGCGCTGGTGAGCTGCCTAAAGTGGCTGGCGGTCTGGGTGTTGCGATCATCTCTACGAGCAAAGGTGTCATGACTGATCGCGCAGCACGTTCTGCGGGTGTCGGTGGCGAAGTAGTCTGCACGGTATTCTAAGAGGTTATCCAATGTCTCGTATTGCGAAGAACCCTATTGCTGTACCGGCAGGTGTTGAGCTGAAAATCGACGGCCAGTCAGTTAATGTAAAAGGTAAAAACGGTCAGCTGAGCTTTGATGTTCACCCGTCCGTAGAGATCCAGCAGGGCGAAGCTGGTCTGACTTTTGCGGGCCGTGACGGCTCCAAGCAGGCTACCGCTCTGGCAGGTACAAGCCGCGCGCTGATCAACAACATGGTTGTTGGTGTAAGCGAAGGCTTCAAGAAAACTCTGCTGCTGCAGGGTGTAGGTTACCGTGCTGCTGTTAAAGGCAACACGCTGAACCTGTCTCTGGGTTTCTCTCACCCAATCGATTATGAGCTGCCTGAAGGTGTCACAGCTGAAGTTCAGGGCCAGACAACTGTAGTTATCAGTGGTAACGACAAGCAGGTTGTAGGTCAGGTTGCAGCTGAGGTGCGTGGCTTCCGTCCACCAGAGCCTTACAAAGGCAAAGGTGTTCGCTACGCTGATGAATATGTTCGCCGTAAAGAAGCGAAGAAAAAGTAAGTAGGGCAGTATCATGAACGCTAAGAAACAAGCTCGTATTCGTCGTGCGCGCCGTTCTCGCCTGAAAATGCGTGAGCTGGGTGCTGCGCGTCTGTGCGTAAACCGCACGCCGCGTCACATCTACGCGCAGGTTATCACTGCTGATGGCGGTACCGTTGTTGCGGCTGCTTCCACCGTAGAAAAAGATCTGCGTGAATCCACTACCGGTAACGTTTCCGCTGCTCAGAAAGTGGGCGAGCTGATCGCTTCTCGCGCGAAAGAAGCCGGTGTTACTAAAGTTGCTTTTGACCGCTCTGGTTTTAAATACCACGGTCGTGTAAAAGCACTCGCTGACGCAGCCCGTGAAGGCGGCCTGGAATTCTAAAGGGGTCGAAAATGGCAAATCACGAACAGAAAGACGGTGACCTGCAGGAAAAGCTGGTTCAGGTTAACCGTGTCGCTAAAGTGGTTAAGGGTGGTCGTATCTTCGGTTTCACCGCTCTGACTGTAGTTGGCGATGGTAACGGCCGCGTAGGTTTCGGTCGTGGTAAAGCGCGCGAAGTACCTGTTGCTATTCAGAAGGCAATGGATCAGGCGCGTCGTAACATGGTTCAGGTTGAACTGAACGGTGACACTCTGCAGTACCCTGTGAAAGCACGTCACGGTGCTTCCAAGGTATACATGCAGCCTGCTTCCCAGGGTACTGGTGTAATCGCAGGTGGTGCAATGCGTTCCGTACTGGAACTGGCAGGTGTACACAACGTACTGGCGAAGTGCTACGGCTCTACTAACCCTGTAAACGTTGTCCGCGCGACCATCAAAGGTCTGGCGCAGATGCGTTCTCCGGAAGATGTAGCTGCTAAACGTGGCAAGTCTGTAGACGAAATCCTGGGGTGATCGATAATGGCTAAAACTGTAAAAGTTACACTGGTACGTAGCCCTATCGGTATCCTGCCTAAGCACAAATTGTGCGTTAAGGGTCTGGGTCTGCGCCGTATTGGTCACACAGTGGAGCTGGAAGACACTCCATCTGTGCGTGGCATGATCAACAAAGTCAACTACATGCTGAATGTAGAAGGCGAGTAAGGGGAGTTCGTCACATGCGTCTGAACACTCTGAGCCCGGGTGAAGGTTCCAAGCACGCACCAAAACGCGTTGGTCGTGGTATTGGTTCCGGTCTGGGTAAGACTTGTGGCCGCGGTCACAAAGGTCAGAAATCCCGCTCCGGCGGTTCTGTAAAACCAGGTTTTGAAGGCGGTCAGATGCCTCTGCAGCGTCGTCTGCCAAAATTCGGTTTTATTTCCCGTAAAGCACGTTACGTTGCTGAGATTCGTTTGAACGAACTGGCAGTTGTAAATGCTGACGTAATTGATCTGGCTGCTCTGAAAGAAGCAGATATCATCAAGCAAGAGATCAAAGTTGCTAAGGTGATTCTGTCTGGCGAGATCAACAAAGCTGTTACCATCAAGGGTCTGAAAGTGACTAAAGGTGCACAGGCTGCAATCGAAGCTGCGGGCGGCAAAGTCGAGGCGTAAATGGCTAAGCAAGGACCAGTACCAGCAGGCGTACAGAGCGGACTCGGCGAGCTGAAATCTCGTTTGTTGTTCGTGCTACTGGCGATCGTTGTATACCGTATCGGCGCTCACATTCCGGTACCAGGTATCAACCCTGATCGTCTGGCTGCGCTGTTTGATCAGAATCAGGGCACGATCCTGAGTCTCTTTAACATGTTTTCCGGTGGTGCGTTGGAACGAATGAGTATCCTCGCACTGGGCATCATGCCGTACATCTCTGCATCTATCATTATGCAGCTCATGACGGTCGTCAGCCCAACCCTGGAAGCACTGAAGAAAGAAGGCGAGGCAGGCCGTCGTAAGATTAACCAGTACACCCGTTACGGTACTGTACTGCTTGCGACCGTTCAGTCTTTCGGTATGGCTGTTGGCCTGGCAAACCAGGGTGTAGCGTTTACTGCTGATGCCAGCTTCTACTTTGTAGCGGTTGTGACATTGGTAGCCGGCGCCGTATTCCTGATGTGGCTGGGTGAGCAGGTGACCGAGCGAGGTATCGGCAACGGTATTTCGATTCTGATCTTTGCGGGTATTGTGGCTGGATTGCCTGGTGCAATAGGCCAGTCCTTTGAATCAGCGCGTCAGGGTGACCTGAATATCCTGGCGCTGTTGGCCATCGCTGTATTGGCGGTAGCCACTGTTGGTTTTGTAGTGTTCATGGAGCGCGGTCAACGCCGCATCACCATTAACTACGCAAAACGTCAGCAGGGGCGTCGCGTTTACGCGGCACAGTCCAGCCACCTTCCTCTGAAGGTCAATATGGCTGGTGTTATTCCGCCGATCTTTGCATCCAGCATCTTGCTGTTCCCGGCCTCTGTTGGTCAGTGGTTTGGCCAGTCTGACGGTATGGAATGGCTGCAGGATGTCGCGCTGGCGCTTGGA
Source organism: Pontibacterium sp. (assembly GCF_964228735.1). Classification (GTDB taxonomy): domain Bacteria; phylum Pseudomonadota; class Gammaproteobacteria; order Pseudomonadales; family Balneatricaceae; genus Pontibacterium. The sequence goes on from NZ_CAXRBQ010000070.1 coordinate 11,609, forward strand.
CCAGGTCAGCCGCTGTATATCCTGTTGTTTGCGATTTCTATCATTTTCTTCTGCTACTTCTACACGGCGATTGTTTTCAATCCTCGCGACGTAGCAGATAACCTGAAGAAATCAGGTGCCTTTATTCCTGGGATTCGTCCAGGGGAGCAGTCAGCGCGTTACATCGATACCGTGCTGAGCCGACTGACGTTGTTCGGTGCCCTGTACATCACCGCTGTGTCTCTTATGCCACAGGCTCTGGTGGTTGCATGGAACATTCCGTTCTACTTCGGTGGTACCTCCCTGCTGATCGTCGTGGTAGTCGTGATGGACTTCATGGCTCAGGTGCAGTCGCACCTCATGTCGCATCAGTATGAGTCCCTGATGAAGAAATCTAATCTCAAAGGTGGCGGCGCAGGAATGATGCGCTAAGCACACCATAGGAGTAGATCATGAAAGTACGTGCGTCTGTTAAGAAGATCTGCCGTAACTGCAAAATCGTTCGTCGTAACGGTTCTGTGCGTGTGATCTGTAAAGTAGAGCCGCGTCACAAGCAGCGTCAGGGTTAATTCAGCCCTGATAACAGAAGTGGAGTGCGCGCATCCTTGATTTATTTTTGATCAGGGTGTATTATTGCGCGCCTTCCACGAACTAACGATTTTTCGGTCCCTAACCTCATCAACTAAACAGAAGGTGAAAGGACCCCAATTGGAGTAAATAGAATGGCCCGTATAGCTGGAGTCAATATCCCTGACAATAAGCATGCGGTAATTTCTCTGACTTACATTTACGGGATTGGCCGTACGACCGCTCAGAGCATCTGCGACGCTTGTGGTATTGCCCCAAGCACTAAGATCGCCGACCTTTCTGAAGAACAGCTGGATAATGTTCGTGGTGAAGTTTCCAAGCTGACAGTAGAAGGTGATCTGCGTCGTGAGGTGTCTATGAACATCAAGCGTCTGATGGACCTTGGTTGTTTCCGCGGTCTTCGTCACCGTCGTAATCTCCCGGTACGTGGGCAGCGTAGCAAAACCAATGCACGCACTCGTAAAGGCCCTCGTAAGCCGATCCGTAAGTAAGTGGTAAGCGATAGGAATTCCCAATATGGCTAAGCCAGGTAATCGCACACGCAAAAAGGTTAAAAAGCAGGTAGCGGACGGGTTCGCCCACATCCACGCCTCTTTTAACAACACGATCATCACTATTACTGATCGTCAGGGTAACGCTCTGTCTTGGGCAACTGCAGGTGGCTCCGGCTTCCGCGGTTCCCGTAAGAGCACCCCATTCGCCGCTCAGGTAGCTGCTGAGCGTGCTGGTCAGGCTGCACTAGAGTATGGCCTGAAAAACCTCGACGTATTCGTTAAGGGACCTGGTCCCGGTCGCGAATCTGCAGTTCGTGCGCTGAACGCGTGCGGCTACAAGATCGCTAACATCACCGACGTGACGCCAATCCCTCATAATGGTTGTCGTCCGCCGAAGAAACGTCGCGTTTAATCTGGAGACAGTAATAATATGGCTCGTTATTTAGGACCTAAGTGCAAGCTGTCTCGCCGTGAAGGTACGGACCTGTTCTTGAAGAGCGGTGTTCGTGCACTGGATAGCAAGTGTAAAGCTGAAGCTGCTCCAGGTATGCACGGTGCGCGTCGTGGTCGTTTGTCCGACTACGGCCTGCAGCTGCGCGAAAAGCAAAAAGTTCGTCGTATGTACGGCGTACTGGAACGTCAGTTCCGTGGGTATTACAAAGAAGCGGCTCGTCGCAAAGGTGCAACCGGTGAAAACCTGCTGCAGCTTCTGGAAGGCCGTCTGGACAACGTTGTATACCGTATGGGCTTTGGTGCCACCCGCGCTGAAGCACGTCAGGTAGTATCACACCGCTCTATCACTGTTAACGGTCAGGTAGTAAATGTTGCTTCCTACCAGGTACAGGCTGGCGATGTGGTAGCAGTTCGTGAAAAAGCTAAGGCTCAGCTGCGTATCAAGAACGCGCTGGATCTGGCTGCTCAGCGTGCACCAGTTGAGTGGGTAGAAGTTGACGCTACTAAGATGGAAGGTACTTTCAAAGCACTTCCAGAGCGTAGTGATCTGTCTGCTGACATCAACGAGCAGCTGATCGTCGAGTTGTACTCCAAGTAATTGTTGAACTCTTTATTGGTGGAACTATGCAGCGTTCGGTAAACGAGTTTCTAAGCCCACGTCACATTGACGTACAGGAAATCAGCAAAACTCGCGCGAAAGTGACTCTTGAGCCACTGGAGCGTGGTTTTGGCCACACGCTGGGAAATGCACTGCGTCGTATTCTTCTCTCTTCTATGCCGGGTTGTGCCGTAACAGAAGTTGAGATCGAAGGCGTACTGCATGAGTACAGCACTGTAGAAGGGGTCCAGGAAGATGTTATTGAGATCCTCCTGAACCTCAAAGGTGTTGCGATCTTGCTGCACAACGGCGATGACGTAACACTGACTCTGAGCAAGAGCGAAGCGGGTCCTGTGACTGCAGGCGACATCCAGCTGAACCAGGATGTTGAGATCGCAAATCCGGATCACGTTATTGCTCACCTCAGCGAAGGTGCAAGCATCAACATGCAGTTGCGTGTTGAACGCGGTCGTGGCTACGTGCCAGCTGACGCTCGCACTTCTGAGGAAGACGAAACTCGCGCCATCGGTCGTTTGCAGTTGGATGCAACTTACAGCCCGGTACGCCGTGTTTCCTACGTGGTAGAAAGTGCCCGTGTGGAACAGCGTACCGACCTGGACAAACTGGTAATCGATATTGAGTCTAACGGCACAATCGATCCAGAAGAGTGCATCCGTCGTGCAGCGACAATCCTTCAGCAGCAGCTTGCTGTATTTGTTGACTTGGAGGATGGAGCTGATCAGGCGAAGGAAGAGCCGGAAGAGCCAGAGATCGATCCGATCCTGTTGCGTCCGGTAGACGACCTGGAACTGACTGTACGTTCTGCCAACTGCTTGAAAGCAGAGCAGATCTACTACATCGGTGACCTGATTCAGCGCACCGAGGTTGAGCTGCTGAAGACCCCGAACTTGGGTAAGAAGTCGCTGACTGAGATCAAGGACGTGCTGGCCTCTAAAGGTCTGTCCCTTGGTATGCGTCTAGAGAACTGGCCGCCGGCTAGTTTGAAAAACGACGACAGAGTCGCGTCTTGATACAGCGATTCGAACTGACTAGTTTGGTAAGGATTTAATCATGCGTCATCGTAAATCTGGTCGTAAATTTAGCCGTACCAGTGCGCACCGCAAAGCGATGTTCAAGAACATGGCAGTGTCCCTGTTTGAGCATGAGTTGATTAGAACAACTCTGCCCAAAGCTAAGGAACTGCGTCGCCACGCTGAGCCGCTGATCACTCTGGCTAAAAACGACACCGTTGCAAACCGCCGTCTGGCCTTTGCACGTACTGGCAGCAAAGTAGCTGTTGGTAAACTGTTCAACGAACTGGGCCCGCGCTACGCGCAGCGTCCAGGTGGCTACATTCGCATTCTGAAATGTGGCTTCCGCCCTGGCGACAACGCGCCAATGGCATACGTAGAACTGGTTGACCGTCCGGTAGCATCTGAAGCAGTAGAAGATACTTCTGAAGATTAATACCTGATCGGTTACAAAAAACCCGGCCTTTGTGCCGGGTTTTTTATTGCCTGTATTTTGTGACCCTCAGAATTTCGGAGTTTGGCTATCGCAGGGGATAACTCCAGGAGATAGGTTCGCTCGCGGTATCGTTAATACACAGGCACAAAAAAGGAGAGCGATTGCTCTCCTTTTTGGCTTGTGGATAACCGTTATCCCAGCATTGGCTTCAGGAAGCGTCCGGTGTGGGAATGGCTACAGGCAGCCACCTCTTCCGGTGTACCGGTGGCGATAATCTCGCCGCCGTTGATACCGCCTTCAGGACCAAGATCGACAATCCAGTCCGCTGTCTTTATGACGTCCAGATTGTGTTCAATCACCACGATGGTGTTGCCGTGGTCGCGCAAGCGATTGAGGACGGTCAGCAGCTGTTGAATGTCGTAGAAATGGAGTCCGGTGGTCGGTTCATCCAGAATATAGAGTGTTTTACCGGTGTCACGTTTAGACAGCTCTTTGGCTAGCTTCACACGCTGTGCTTCACCACCAGACAAAGTGGTTGCAGCCTGGCCGAGGCGGATATAGCTGAGGCCCACATCCATCAGGGTCTGTAAGCGTCGCGCCAGGGCGGGTATTGCATCAAAGAATTCGCGTCCTTCTTCGATGGTCATATCCAGTACTTCATCGATACTCTTGCCTTTGTATTTGATCTCCAGCGTTTCACGGTTGTAGCGCTTGCCCTTACAAACATCACACGGCACATACACATCCGGGAGGAAGTGCATCTCGACCTTGATCACCCCGTCACCCTGACAGGCTTCACAGCGTCCTCCCTTGACGTTAAAGCTGAAGCGGCCCGGTTTGTAACCACGGGAGCGTGCTTCCTGTGTACCGGCGAACAGCTCACGTACCGGGGTGAAAATGCCGGTGTAGGTTGCTGGGTTGGAGCGGGGGGTGCGCCCGATCGGGCTCTGGTCGATATCAATCACCTTGTCGAAGTGCTTCAGGCCTTCAACCTTGTCGTGGGGTGATGCATCCAGTGTGGTGGCGTGGTTCAGCTCGGTAGCTGCGACCGGGTACAGGGTGGTGTTGATCAGTGTGGACTTACCGGAGCCGGATACACCGGTAATACAGGTAAACAGGCCAACGGGTACCTCAAGGGTCACATTCTTCAGGTTGTTACCGGTCGCGCCTTTCAGGGTTAGCATCTTGTCGAGGTTGATTGGGTGACGCTCTGCAGGTACCTCGATCTGACGGGCACCGGACAGGTATTGACCGGTGAGCGAGTCTTCGCACTCCATCACCTCTTTGGCGGTACCGTGGGCAACGATCTGGCCGCCGTGCACACCAGCACCCGGACCGATATCCACCAGGTAGTCTGCCATGCGGATCGCATCTTCGTCGTGTTCCACCACGATCACGGTGTTGCCCAGGTCTCGCAGGTGCTCCAGGGTGCCGAGCAGGCGTTCGTTGTCGCGCTGGTGCAGGCCGATGGATGGTTCGTCCAGAATATACATCACACCCACCAGGCCGGCACCAATCTGGCTGGCCAGACGGATACGCTGTGCTTCACCCCCAGAAAGGGTTTCGGCGTTACGCTCTAGGGAGAGGTAATCCAGGCCCACGTTCACTAAGAAGCTGAGGCGTTCACGGATCTCTTTCAGGATCTTCTCGGCGATCTCGCCCTGTTTGCCCTCAAGCTTCAGCTGCTCGAAGTACTGGTAGCACTCGCCGATCGGGAACTTAACAATCTTTGGCAGGGTGACGCCATCGATAAACACATGACGTGCGTCGCGACGCAGGCGGCTGCCCTCACAGGATGGGCACGGCTGGATGTTCAGGTATTTGGCCAGGTCTTCGCGTACCATCTCTGATTCGGTTTCGCGGTAGCGGCGATCCAGGTTGTTCAGAACCCCCTCAAACGGGTGGGACTTGCTGATCATGTCACCCCGGTCATTCAGGTACTTAAACGGTACCGGTTCCTTGCCGCTGCCCTGCAGGATGATCTGCTGGTGTTTCTTGGACAGATCGCGGAAGGCTGTATCCAGGTCAAAGCCAAAGTGTGCAGCAACGGCTTTCAGTTGCTGGAAGTAATACAGGCTGCGACGGTCCCAGCCACGGATAGCCCCTTCCGACAGGGTCAGGCTGTTGTCGTGCACCACCTTATTCGGATCAAAGAACTGCTTCACCCCCAGGCCGTCACAGGCCGAACAGGCACCATGCGGGTTGTTGAAGGAGAACATCCGCGGTTCCAGTTCCTGAATACTGTGACCACAGTGTGGACAGGCAAAGCGCGCCGAGAAGATCAGATCCTCGTCTTCGCCGTCCATCCAGGCGATCTTGGCGATACCGTCAGTCAGGTTCAGTGCTGTCTCGAAGGACTCTGCCAAGCGAATCTGCAGGTCGTCGCGGACCTTGAAGCGGTCAACCACCGCTTCGATATTGTGCTTCTTGTTCTTGTCCAACTCCGGTGCGCTGTCCAGATCGACCACAATGCCGTTGATACGGGCACGGACAAAACCGTTGGAGCGCAGCTCATTGATGGTGTGTAGGTGCTCGCCTTTACGCCCCTGAACCACCGGCGCGAGCAACATCAGCTTGCTGCCTTCCGGCAGTTCCAGTACCTGATCCACCATTTGGCTCACAGTCTGAGCGGCCAGCGGAAGATCATGGTCCGGACAGCGGGGTTCACCCGCACGGGCAAACAGCAGACGCAGGTAGTCGTAGATCTCAGTGATGGTGCCCACGGTGGAGCGCGGGTTGTGGGAAGTGGACTTCTGCTCGATCGAGATCGCCGGTGACAGGCCCTCGATATGGTCCACATCCGGTTTTTCCATCATGGACAGGAACTGGCGGGCGTAGGTGGAAAGCGATTCCACGTAACGACGCTGACCTTCCGCATAGAGGGTGTCAAACGCCAGTGATGACTTGCCCGAACCGGACAGGCCGGTGATCACAATCAGCTGATCGCGTGGGATCTCCAGGTCGATATTTTTCAGGTTGTGGGTACGAGCACCGCGAACCAGTATCTTGTCCATGTTCTCTCCGGCCGGAACAAACAAAAGGGCAAATTATAAAGAGTTAGCCCGGTCTAATAAATGTACATTGTGTTGTGGTTACGACACTGAGGTCGTGCTGGATGAATATTTCTGCTGCGGGTTAATGGATGGCTGCAAGCATGTTATTCTTACCCCCATTATTTGCCTCTGCGCGAGGCGGTCAGGGACGACGTTAAGAAACGAATTTAAACCGGAGATTTTCATGGCTCGTGGAGTTAACAAAGTAATTCTTGTTGGTAACCTGGGTGGCGATCCTGAGGTTCGTTACATGCCCTCTGGCGGCGCAGTGACTAACGTTACAATTGCGACCAGCGAGAGCTGGAAAGACAAGCAGAGCGGACAGCAGCAGGAACGTACTGAGTGGCACCGCGTGGTATTCTTCAACCGTCTGGCGGAAATTGCCGGTGAGTACCTGCGCAAGGGCTCCCAGATCTACATCGAAGGCTCCCTGCGTACCCGTAAGTGGCAGGACAACAACGGCCAGGACCGTTACACCACTGAGATCGTAGCCAGCGAAATGCAGATGCTGGGTGGCCGTGGCGGTGACGGTGGTGGTTACCAGCAGCAGGGTCAGGGCGGAGGTTATCAGCAACAGCAGCCTCAGCAGCAGGGCGGTTACCAGCAGCAGGCTCCGCAGCAGAACTACCAGCAACAGCAGCCGCAGCAGTCTTACCAGCAGCAAGCTCCACAACAGGCGCCGCAGCAGGCACCTCAGTCTCAGCCTGCGCCACAGCAGCCGGCTCAGGGTTTCGACGATTTCGACGACGATATCCCGTTCTGATCCACTGTACAGACACAAAAAACCCCGCGTTGGCGGGGTTTTTTGTGTCTGCGATTCACTGATCACACAGATGTACACGCAGCTTGTCACACAGGGTTTTCAGCTGTGCCAGTTCGTCCTCTGTTAAAGGCGCTTTGCACGCCATCGCCTTTTTCACTTCCAGCGTTCGCTCTTTCAATGCCAGGCCTTCATCGGTCAGTTGCAGCAGGCAGGAACGTTCATCCTGTTTGCAGCGTACCCGTTGCAACAAGCCTTTAGCTTCCAGACGTTTCAGCAGCGGGGTGGTGGTGCCTGAGTCCATGTGCAGCCGCTCGCCCATCCGTTTCACACTGAGGCCGTCTTCCGACCAGAGCACCATCATTGCCAGGTACTGGGGGTAGGTCAGGTCCAGCTCCAACAGGGCGGCACGGTAGGAGCGCACCATCGCATTGGCGGCGCTGTAGAGGGAGAAACAGCTCTGCTTTTCCAGGCAGAGGGTGTCGTCGTTATTCATTTGGCTCATAAGCTTATCCTGAATTGTTATTTTAAATAGCGGTCAATTAGCTTGCGCGCAACTAAGTTGCTAGCTATTATGGTTCGCAAGTTGGTTGTGCGCAAGTAAATAGCGAGCCACAAGTAAAATTCTATCAGGATGATGGTTAATCTCAACAGCAACACGGGTTAGTCATGGTAAGTAACGCAGGCTTTTTCAAATTGGCAGTGATCGGTGCGGTGATGACCGCACTGGTGGCAGGGGAAGCCGCAACCGAGCCAAGTGATCAACTGGCCAGACAGGTGGATGACAGTGGGCTGATGAGAATGATCAACCATCCAGATCCTAACGAACAGACCGAAATCGACAGCTTTATATTGAGGATACACACATGAAAAACATCGCAACTGTAATCGCCCTGACTTCCGCTATCTTCGCTGGCACTGCATCTGCAGCGGTTGAATCCAGCCAGATCAGCCACTTCGGCACCGGTGTTGAGTTTGCCAGCGCGTCCCACTTCGACGGTCTGGAGCAGGTCGTGGTCGAGAACAGCAACCTGAAAGCAGGCAACGCCTTGGATCCAGTCTACGGTGCGGACCTGTACTTCGGTTCCAACTAAGTTCCCGCTTGGTTATTTCTAAGTAGCCATGGTTAAGCGATCCTTCGGGATCGCTTTTTTTATGCCTGTCAGAACCCTATTTGTCTGCACCCCATGTGTTGCGTGGGAAGCCCAATAATCGGTTGTAGGTTGGCCTTCGCAACGCGAAGCCCAACAGTTAAGAGACAATGTAGAGTCGACATGTTGGGACTTCCCGCGCTTCGACGATGAGCCTTTTTATTCCTGTCAGATCGCTACTTTGTTAGTAGCTCGTCCACGGACACCACTTCACCACAGCATTCGGGGCTGTACCCTGGCAACTGCATCACTGCCTGATGGAAAGCCGGGCCGCGGATAATGCGTAACAGCTGCTCCACGGCGGCCTGTTCAAGACTGCGGTGGTGACACACCAGCAGATAGTACTCTTCTTCCAGCGGGATAAAGCCGAGGCCAAACTGGCGCGCGGCCGCTTCCACGCCCATGCCTGCATCTGCCATGCCGGAGGCTACATAGGCGGCAACAGCGGAATGGGTAAACTCCTCATTTTCGAACCCCTCGATCTGGCGGCTGCTGATCTGCCGTTGCTTCAACATCTCATCCAGCAGTACGCGGGTACCGGACTCTTTCTGGCGGTTGATAAAGCGCACGCCCTCTTTCGTCAGGTCTTCCAGGCCGGTGATCTCATGGGGATTATCCGCCTTCACCATCAGGCCCTGACGACGGGTGATAAAGCGGATCACCTTGTGCACCCGTGGTTTCAGGTAGCGGCTGTAACTCTCGATCAGTTTCGGGCTTACCACGCTGGTTGGCAGGTGAAAACCAGCGATATCACAGGTGCCACGGCCGAGGGAGGCCAGTGCCTCTTCGGCGCTTTTGTATTGCAGGTCCAGCTGGATCCCTTCGGCAAAATCTGGCAGCAGGGCAACCGCATAGCCGTGGCTGGCATTAATACGCAGCAGTGGGCTGACCCCCTCCAGGGCACGGTGGATCTCCATATTCAGGTCCGACGCCAGGCTTTCCAGTTGTGGCTCCAGGCGGGCTACTACCCTTTGTTCGGCCCAAATCAGTTTCTCACCCAGGGCGGTCAGTTGGGCGCCACGACCTTTCTGCAACTCAACCAGCGGTACGCCAAAAAACGCCGCCCAGGTGTTGAGCAAGTTCCAACCGTGGCGGTAGGAGATGCCTGCTTTTTTTGTTGCCGCCGTCAACTTGCCCTCTTCGTGGATCGCACGCAGCAGGGAAAATAATTGGGGATTCAACTGGTTACCGCTGCCGTCACGAAAGGACCAGGTGGGTACAACTTGTATTCTCTTCATATGAACAACATTTCATATTTTTAATGATTGGCACGAGTGCTACTTTAAGAACATAAAACAGACATTATCACGTTTAGATAATGTTCAAATATGTAATTTAATGCATATATAAAAACAAGAGCCGAGTAACAGAACAGATGACTACACACGCTTTCGATGAGCAGCGCGAGCAACGTGTGGTCGGTATCATCGCCGAGCTGAAAGACAAGCCCGGTGCACTGCTGCCGATCCTGCACGGAATTCAGGACAGTGAGGGTTACATTCCTGAAAGCTCAGTCGCTATGATCGCCGCTGAACTGAACCTGTCACGGGCTGAGGTACACGGTGTAATCAGCTTCTACCACCACTTCCGTACCACCCCACCAGGCCGTCACGTGATGCAGGTTTGCGTTGCCGAGGCGTGCCAGGCGCGTGGTTCCCGCGAGCTGGAGAGTTATGCCCAGGAAAAACTGGGTGTGGGTTTCCACCAAACAACGTCTGACCGCGAAATCACCCTGGAGAAGGTGTACTGCCTGGGCAACTGTGCCTGCGGACCTTCCGTACGTGTGGATGACGATATCGTTGGTCGCGTCAGCAATGAGCGTTTCGACGAGCTGGTTGAAGCGCTCACCACCCAGACCGTGGAGTTGAAGTGATGGTTAAAGTATTTATTCCGCGTGATACCACATCGCTGGCGCTGGGAGCCGACAAGGTGGCTCGTGAATTTGCCGTGGCGGCTGAGCAGCGTGGTGAAAGTGTAGAGATCGTGCGTAACGGTTCCCGTGGTCTGTTCTGGCTTGAGCCGATGCTGGAAGTTGAGACCCCGGCGGGTCGTGTAGCTTACGGTCCGGTAACCAAATCCGATATCGACAGCCTGCTGGAGCAGGGTGTGTTGCAGGGCGAGCAGGGGCACCCGCTGAGCCTGGGACTGACCGAAGAGATCCCATACCTGAAAAAACAGCAGCGCCTGACCTTTGCCCGTGCCGGTATTACTGATCCGGTGTCGCTGGATGACTATCAAGAGCACGACGGCTTTAAAGGCCTGCGCAATGCTCTGCAGATGGATGCCCAGGCGATTGTGGATGCGGTGAAAGCCTCCGGTCTGCGTGGCCGTGGTGGTGCGGCGTTCCCAACCGGCATCAAATGGCAGACCGTGCTGGATGCGGTGCCAACCGGTGCTGTTAACGGTGAAGGTGGCCAGAAATACATCGTCTGTAACGCCGATGAAGGTGACTCAGGGACTTTCGCCGACCGTATGGTGATGGAAGCCGATCCGTACATGCTGATTGAAGGCATGACCATCGCCGGTCTCGCCGTGGGTGCAACCCAGGGTTACATCTACCTGCGTTCCGAATACCCGGTGGCACACCAGATTCTGAACGAAGCGATCGCCAAAGCAGAAGCGGCCGGTTTCCTGGGCGACGATATCCTTGGCAGCGGCCGACGTTTTGATCTGGAAGTCCGCCTGGGGGCTGAAGCCTACATTTGTGGTGAAGAAACCTCCCTGCTGGAGAGTCTGGAAGGCAAGCGTGGTTTGGTGCGTGCAAAACCACCGCTGCCGGCAATTGTCGGTCTGTTTGGCCAGCCAACCGTAGTGAACAACGTACTGTCTCTGGCGGCGATTCCGTACATCCTGGACAAAGGCCCGCAGGCATACGCAGATTACGGAATGGGCCGTTCTCTGGGTACGTTGCCATTCCAGCTGGCGGGTAACATCAAGCAGGGTGGTTTGATTGAACTGGCGTTTGGCCTGACCCTGCGTGAACTGATGGACGATTTTGGTGCCGGTACCTTCTCCGGGCGTCCGGCGCGTGCGGTACAGGTGGGTGGTCCACTGGGTGCCTACCTGCCGGAAAGTCAGTGGGATACCCCGCTGGACTACGAGGCTTTTTCCGCTGTGGGGGCGGTATTGGGTCACGGTGGGGTGGTGGTGTTTGACGATACTGTGGATATGTCTGCCCAGGCGCGTTTCTCCATGGAGTTCTGCGTAGCGGAATCCTGCGGTAAATGTACCCCATGCCGAATCGGTTCGACCCGCGGTGTGGAGGTGATCGATCGCATCCGCAACAACGAAAACCGCGAAGCCAATATGGAGCTGCTGACCGACCTGTGTGACACCATGATCGACGGTTCCCTCTGTGCGATGGGCGGTATGACGCCGTTCCCGGTGATGAGTGCCGTGAAGCACTTCCCGGAAGACTTTGAACCTCAGACTGCTGAAGGAGGTGCCTGATGACTTTGCAATATTTTGATCCGGACAAGGACTACGGTACCCCGGCAAGTCTGTCGGAAAACATGGTGACCCTGCAGATCGACGGTGTGGAAGTAACCGTTCCGGAAGGCACCTCGGTGCTGCGTGCCGCGGCGGAAGCGGATATTAATATCCCGAAACTCTGTGCCTCCGATAACCTGGAAGCGTTTGGTTCCTGCCGTATCTGCGCGGTAGAGATCGAAGGTCGTCGTGGCACCCCGGCATCCTGCACCACCCCGGTGGAAGCGGGTATGCAGGTAAACACCCAGACCGACAAGCTGGCACGTCTGCGTCGCAACATCATGGAACTGTACATCTCCGACCACCCGCTGGACTGCCTGACCTGTCCGAGCAACGGTGACTGTGAGCTGCAGGACATGGCCGGTGCTGTAGGCCTGCGTGAGGTGCGTTACGGTTTCGCCGGCAATAACCATCTGGACGCCGAGAAAGACGAATCCAACCCGTATTTCACCTTCGATCCGAGCAAGTGTATCGTCTGCTCCCGCTGTGTCCGTGCCTGTGAAGAGGTGCAGGGTACCTTCGCCCTGACCATCGACGGCCGTGGCTTTGAGTCCAAGGTCGCGGCGGGTCAGGATCAGCCGTTCCTGGAATCCGACTGTGTTTCCTGTGGTGCCTGTGTCCAGGCGTGTCCGACCTCCACCCTGATGGAAAAATCCGTCATCGACGCGGGTCAGCCGGAACACAGTGTGGTGACCACCTGTGCTTACTGTGGTGTGGGCTGCCAGTTCAAGGCAGAGATGAAGGGTTCAGAAGTGATCCGCATGGTGCCTTACAAAGACGGTCAGGCGAACCACGGTCACTCCTGTGTGAAAGGGCGCTTCGCGTTTGGTTATGCCACCCACGAAGACCGTATCACCAAGCCGATGATTCGTGACTCCATCGACCAGCCTTGGCAGGAAGTGTCCTGGGATGAAGCACTGAGTTTTGCTGCCAACAAGCTGCGCGGCATTCAGGAGAAATACGGCCGTGAAAGTATCGGTGGTATCACGTCCTCCCGTTGTACCAACGAAGAGACCTACTTGGTACAGAAACTGATCCGTGCCGGTTTCGGTAACAACAACACCGATACCTGTGCCCGTGTCTGCCACTCACCAACCGGTTACGGTCTGAAAACCACCCTGGGTGAGTCTGCCGGTACGCAGACCTTTGATTCCGTGATGCACGCCGATGCCGTGATGGTAATTGGTGCGAACCCAACGGATGCCCACCCGGTATTTGGTTCCCTGTTGAAGAAACGCCTGCGTCAGGGTGCCAAGCTGATCGTGGCGGATCCGCGTCGTATCGATCTGGTGAAGAGCCCGCACGTTGAGACTCAGCACCACCTGAAACTGCGTCCGGGTAGCAACGTGGCGTTCATCAATGCGATGGCCCACGTGGTGATCACTGAAGGCCTGGAAGATACCGCATTTATTGCCGAGCGTTGTGAGGACAATGCCTACCAGGCATGGCGTAGCTTTATCAGCGAAGAGCGTCACTCTCCGGAGAACACCGAGTCGATCACCGGTATCCCGGCAGACGAACTGCGCAGTGCTGCGCGTATCTACGCTGAAGCGAAAAATGCTGCAATCTACTACGGTCTGGGTGTAACCGAGCACAGCCAGGGTTCCAGCATGGTCATGGGTATCGCTAACCTGGCACTGGCGACCGGCAACATCGGTCGCGAAGGTGTAGGTGTGAACCCGCTGCGTGGCCAGAACAACGTACAGGGCTCCTGTGATATGGGCTCCTTCCCGCACGAACTGCCGGGTTACCAGCACGTGGCTGACGACGCGGTACGTGCCCGTTTCGAAGCCGCCTGGGGTGTGACCCTGGATAACGAGCCGGGCCTGCGTATTCCGAACATGTTTGATGCCGCACTGGATGGTACCTACAAGGGTATGTACTGCCAGGGTGAAGATATCGCCCAGTCCGACCCGAACACCAACCATGTGGAGGCGGCGCTGCGTTCCCTGGAATGTCTGGTGGTGCAGGATATCTTCCTCAATGAAACGGCGAAGTTTGCCCATGTCTTCCTGCCGGGTGCGTCCTTCCTGGAGAAAGACGGTACCTTTACCAACGCCGAGCGTCGTATCAATCGCGTACGCAAGGTGATGCCACCGCTGGCCGGTAAGCAGGATTGGGAAGTGACCCAGGCGCTGTCCAATGCGCTGGGCTACGAGATGAACTACGCGCACCCGTCCGAGATCATGGACGAGATCGCCAGCCTGACCCCAACCTTCACCGGCGTGAGCTACGATCGCCTGGAAGAGCTGGGCAGCATCCAGTGGCCATGTAACGATGAGGCACCGGAAGGTACGCCGATCATGCATCTGGAGAGTTTCCCGATTGGCAAAGGTCACTTCGCGATTACCGAGTACGTGGCGACCGAAGAACGCTCAACCCGTAAGTATCCGCTGTTGCTGACCACCGGCCGTATTCTGTCCCAGTACAACGTGGGGGCGCAGACCCGCCGTACGGACAACCAGGCGTGGCACGATGAGGATGTGCTGGAGCTGCATCCACAGGATGCTGAAGATCGTGGCATTGTGGACGGTGACTGGGTGGGTATTGCCAGCCGTGCCGGTGAAACCGTGATGCGTGCCAAAGTGTCTGACCGTATGCAGCCGGGTGTGATCTACACCACCTTCCACCATCCGGGCAGTGGTGCCAACGTGGTGACCACCGATAACTCCGACTGGGCAACCAACTGTCCGGAGTACAAGGTTACCGCCGTGCAGGCGGTGAAGGTAACCCAGCCATCCGAATGGCAGCAGCGCTACCACGACTTTAACGAGCAGCAGAAAGCGGCGCTGGCACAGGCACGGGCCGAAGGCCGCGACCGTAAATCCCGGAGCCGGGTGTAAGTCATGGCTGCCCGACTAAAACCGCATATGGCTGACAGCAAACATCCTTGTCGTGAAGACAGCGTCTGTGCCGTACCTGTACAGCGCTGCCATCCCGGCGAGGCTGAGCTGGCGGAAGACCTGATCGCCCAGGAGGTGCCGGTAGCTTTGGTCTACAACGGTATTTCCCATGTGGTGATGATGGCTTCGCCGCTGGATCTGGAAGACTTTGCGGTAGGGTTCAGCCTGAGTGAAGGGATCGTTGCGCAGGTCGGTGAGATCTACGACATCAGCCTCGACTACGATCCGGCAAATCTGGAGCAGGGCGTGGCGGTCAACCTGACCATCGCCGCCCAGCGTCAGATGGAGCTGAAGCGTCGCCGTCGCAACCTCACCGGTCGAACCGGCTGTGGTTTATGCGGCACCGAGTCTCTGCAGGAAGCTGTGCGCCCGGTCTCCCCGGTTGCGCCGCAACCACTGGTGGATGGCGCGGCCGTCGAGCGGGCGGTGGCAACCCTGGTGGCGAACCAGCCGCTGCAGGCAATGACCGGTGCCTTCCACGGCGCCGCCTGGTGTGACCCGCACGGCAACATCCTGCAGTTGCGCGAGGACGTAGGGCGGCATAACGCCCTGGATAAACTGCTGGGGCATCTGCGCCGCAGTGACGTGGATCTGTCGCAGGGCTTTGTGCTGGTATCCAGTCGGGCCAGCTACGAAATGGTTTATAAAAGCAGCCGGTGTGGGGCGGCAACGCTGGTGGCCGTATCGGCACCCACTGCACTGGCACTAAAACAGGCGCGGGAAGCGGGGTTAAACTTAATTGGCTTCGCCCGTCCCGGCCGTCACGTGGTGTATCACCGCGCGATCGAAGAATAAGATTTTGGAGGAATACCGGACTATGGGCAGCCATCAGTTAGCCAGCCTGATCCGAATGGCCAATCAGATTGCGGACAACAACCGCCATGTGGGCGACGATACCGCAGTTGCGCAGGTCGTCAGCAGCCACCTGAGCCGCTTCTGGGCGCGCTCGATGAAAGAGCAGATTCGCGAGTATCTGCAGGCTGGCGGCGAAGAATTGCACCCTGTGGTGAAGCAGGCCGTACAGCAACTTTAAGAAAGTAAAGGGTGTCTATTTTCGCCAGTGCGAAACGCTTTTGCTTTACAGCAAACGATAAAACTCTATTATCGAAAGAACGCGGGTTCTGAATTCACGCAGAGGTGCTGCTCAGAATCCGCTTTGTGGTAGGTGGCCACAACTCTCGTTGACGTTCTGAAGGATGGGTTTTTCGCCTGGTATGACATTCGAAGATTACACAAAACCGGTAAAGATCCTGGTGACCGGTGCAACCGGCCAGGTGGGCTCCTCTATTGTGCAGGGGAGCGAAGACGATAGCTTTTATTCCGTGGTGGGATTGGGTCCGAAGGAGCTGGATATCACCTCGGAGGAGCAGATCCACGAAAAGCTGGATCTCTATCTGCCGGACTACGTAATCAACTGCGCCGGATACAACGGTGTGGATGCCGCACAGCACGAACATGAGCGCTGTTATGCGGTCAATACGGCCGGTGTGGAAAAGCTGGCCCGTGCCTGCGGTGACCTGTCAATCCCGATGGTGCATATCTCCAGTGACTTCGTCTTTGATGGCCACTACGACAGTGGATATCGCGAGGATGACGAGGTTTCCCCACTAGGCGTCTACGGTGACAGCAAGTGGTTGGGTGAAGAAGCGCTACGCCAGGTGCTGCCGCAACACATTATTCTACGTGTCAGTTGGGTGTTCAGCGAAACCGGCAATAACTTCGTGACCCGTACGCTGGAGGGGGCACGTACCCAGCTGGAGATCCGTGCGGTAAACGACCGTATCGGCTGTCCAACCGCCGCGTCTGATGTGGCTCGGGTGGTACTGGCGATGTTGAAACAGATTCACAACGGTGCAGAAGCCTGGGGAACCTACCACTACTGTGGTGGTGAAGTGAGCAACCGCTACAGCTTCTGCAAAGAGATCATATCGCTGGCAATGGGCTATGAAGAGCTGGCGATGGAAAAACTGACGGCGGTCAGTGCCAGTCAGTTTTCAAATGAGGTGCAGCGCCCCGGTTCATCGGTGCTGGAGTGCAAGAAGCTGTTGAACACCTTTGGCATTCATCAGCGTCCATGGCGCAGTGACCTGTCGGAAGTGATTCGTTTCCACTACAACCTGCGCAAGCAGGCGGTGGAAAGCTAATATTAGTTACAGTAACACCGTCCAGGGTTGTGGATGGTGTGCAATGGCGACCGCAACAATGTAGGCGGCGGTCAGCATAGCCCCGGCGAGGGCAAGAATACGAATGGCCCGGGTCCGTCCCCGGCGCAGGGCGATACTGCCCAGGACGATATATAACAGCAGGCCGAGAACTTTTGCCGTCAGCCAGCTGTCCACAAAAGGATACTGCTGCAGTTTATACGCCAGCAGACCGGCACTCACCAGCAGTACAGTGTCGATGCTATCCGGACCAATGCGCATCCAGCGTTTGTTGAGCAAACGCGGTTTCTGCAGCATGCACCAGCCACGGAACAGGAAGAAGGTCAGGCTCAGGACTACAGCCGTGACATGGATATGTTTAATCGCCAGGTAGCTCATTTTGGAATATCCAAAAGGTATAAGGTTATAGCTAAATCTGCTGTGCTAGGATGAGCGAATAAAGTTTACACAGGTTTTGATCGTAAAGTTGGATAAGAGCCTGTTCATTGATATTGGTTAGTTATGAGTACTCAGTCCGAACAACAAAAACAAGCGTTGATTGATGACTTTGGCCGCCGGGTTGATTACGTGCGGCTGTCGGTGACCGACCGCTGTGATTTCCGTTGCGTGTACTGCATGAGTGAAAACATGCAGTTTCTGCCCAAACAGCAGGTATTAACGCTGGAGGAGATCTACAACGTCGCCGAGTCCTTTGTCGAACTGGGTGTGAAAAAGATCCGCCTCACCGGCGGTGAGCCACTGGTACGTCGCGGTGTGATGGGTCTGGTGCGTGCGATTGGTAAGCTGCCAGTGGAGTTGGTAATTACCACCAACGGCTCCCAGCTGGGACACATGGCCGGTGATCTGCGTGATGCCGGTGTCTCGCGCCTGAATATCAGCCTCGACAGCCTGCGCCGGGACCGTTTCCAGCGTATGACGCGTAGTGACCGTCTGGACCAGGTACTGACCGGTATCGATGCTGCCCGTGAAGCAGGCTTTGATAAGATCAAGCTGAACGCTGTGGTGATGAAAGGCCGCAACGACGATGAGGTGCTAGACCTGGTCGATTACGCGCGCAATAAACAGCTGGATGTGAGCTTTATCGAAGAGATGCCGTTGGGTGGTATCACCGAGCACGACCGGGCTGAAGCCTACTGCTCCAGCGATGAAGTGCAGCAGATTATCGAACAGCGTTATCCGCTGATGGCGACCACCGAACGTACCGCCGGTCCATCCCGGTACTTCCGCATGGCTGACAGCGAAAGTCGCATTGGTTTTATCTCGCCCCACAGCCACAACTTCTGCAGTGAATGTAACCGTGTGCGTGTCACCGTCGAAGGTCGTTTGCTGCTCTGTCTGGGCAACGAACACTCGGTGGATCTGCGCAAGATCATGCGCGCCAATCCGGGGGATCAGGAACTGCTGCGCCAGACCATTATCGATTCCATGAGTCTGAAACCGGAACGTCACTGGTTTGATCTGGAAGAAGATGAACCGCAGATAATACGCTTTATGAACATGACCGGGGGCTGACCGGCGTCAGCCTTCTCCCTCACCGCTGTTGTGATACAGTGGTGCCATTCTCAGATTCGGCGCCGCCCTGACAAGCCGGGCGCGCCAGCCAACGTGTAACAGATTCAGGAGTTTCAACCATGGGCCATGCATCCGCACAGGCAGAGTTTATCCCGCTTAATATTGCCGTTCTGACGGTATCCGATACCCGCGATGAAGCCACCGACAAATCCGGTCTGGCGCTGGTGGAGTGTCTGCAGGCGGCAGGGCATAGCCTGGTTGAGAAAACGATTGTTAAAGACGATGTGTACCAGATGCGTGCCGTGACCTCCCAGTGGATCGCCGATCCCAAGGTGCAGGTGATCATCTCCACCGGCGGTACAGGCTTTGCCAACCGTGACTCCACCCCGGAAGCGATGAAACCGCTGTTCGATAAAGAAATTGAAGGGTTTGGTGAGCTGTTCCGTCAGGTTTCTTTCAGCGAGATCGGTACCTCTACTATCCAGTCCCGCGCAATCGGTGGTCTGGCCAACGGTACTGTAATCTTCTGTCTGCCGGGCTCCACCGGTGCCTGCCGTACTGGTTGGGAGAAGGTGATCAAGGATCAGTTGGACAACCGTTTCCGCCCGTGTAATTTCGTCGAGATGATCCTGAAACATAGCGCAAACAGCGCGGTTTAAGGTATCGGGTTGCCCGAAGGAAGAAGGAGCGTAGCGATGAGCAGTTGTGATAATCCGGGGTTGATGCCGATCGACGAGGCGTTAGCGCGCCTGCTTGACAAGGCGACTGTAACCGCTGGCGTCGAGTCCGTAGCGGTTGAGGCTGCGGTGGGCCGTGTCCTGGCAGAATCTCCGGTTGCGGCAGTGGATGTGCCACCGGCCGACAACAGCAGTATGGACGGTTACGCCGTGTGTATTGCCGATCTGGATGCTGAACAGGAAACCGCTTTGCCAATTAGCGCGCGTATCCCTGCCGGTCAGGCCCCGGGGACGTTGCAGCCGGGCAGCTGCGCCCGTATTTTTACGGGGGCAGAGATTCCGGCGGGTGCCGATGCGGTGGTGATGCAGGAGCAGACACGCATCGAAGGCGATAACGTGGTGTTCCCTGCGGGTGTAAAACCGCAAGCGAACATCCGTCCCAAGGGGCAGGACATCGAGCAGGGTGCGGCAACCCTGGCGCAAGGGACGCGTCTGCAACCGGCGGATCTGGGTGTGCTGGCCTCGACGGGGCTGGCTGAGGTTAAAGTTTACAAGCCGCTGCGCGTGGCGCTGCTCTGTACCGGGGATGAACTGGTTGAGCCGGGCGAACCGCTGGCGGCGGGGCAGATCTACAACTCCAACCGCTTTGTACTGGCAGGCCTGCTGGAGAAACTGGGTATGCAGCTGGTGGACCTGGGACGGGTGCAGGATACTGCCGAAGATACCGAGCGCGCCCTGCGTGAAGCGGCGGCCCAGGCGGATGTGATTGTCAGCACCGGCGGTGTCTCTGTGGGCGAAGAGGATCACGTCAAAGCGGTTGTCGAAAAGCTGGGGCGCCTCGATCTGTGGCGGATCAAGATCAAGCCGGGCAAACCGCTGGCCTATGGTCAGGTACAGGGCGTGCCATTCTTTGGTCTGCCGGGCAATCCGGCTTCCAGCCTGATCACTTTCTGTCTGCTGGCCCGTCCATGCCTGCTCAAGCAGCAGGGCGCAAATGTGGAGGCGCCTATGATGCTGCAGGCACCCGCGGGCTTTACCCGCTCCCGTGCCATCGTACGCCAGGAGTACCTGCGGGCACGGTTTGAAAACGGCCGGATCGAGCCGTTTGCCAACCAGAGTTCAGGTATGCTCTCTTCTGCCAGCTGGGCGAACGGATTAGCGGTCATTGCACCGGATATCCAGGTGGCGGAAGGCGATCTGATCGGCTTTATCCCGTTCTCTGAACTCCTCTCATAAGTCCTGTCGCGATGCGGAGAAATTGATCCGTGTCGCGGCTTGATATTTCCACGCTGTAAGTTGCCGCTTAAAACGGTAAAATAGGCGCCTTTTTCCAATATATGGCAATAAAACAGAGGGGCTAATGGCAGATCAGCAGGATCCGTTTCGCGAGATTCGTCCATACAAGGATCAGGAAGTAGCGGAGGTGCTTAACCGGCTGCTGTACAACGATGAGCTGATCAGCGCGATTACCGGCTACCAGTTCCCGAATGCCTCCAAGTTCTTCGGCTGGGCGCTGAAGCCGATGGTGCGTATTGCCCTGGCGCGTGAAGTGGGTGAGGTGAACAGCATCGCCGAGTTCCAGATGCTGGTGGCCAAATACATGGAGAAGATGATTGCCCGTACCACCACCAAGCTGACGGTGTCCGGTATCGATGAGCTTGATCCGGAGGAGTCCTACCTCTTTATCTCCAACCATCGCGATATTGCCATGGACCCTGCGTTTGTTAACTGGGTGCGTCATCAGTTTGGTATGGATACGGTACGTATCGCCATCGGTGACAACCTGCTGCGCAAGCCGCATGTATCGGACCTGATGCGCCTCAACAAAAGCTTTATCGTCAACCGCTCGGCCACTGCGCCGCGCGAGGTGATGAAGGCACTGACCCAGCTGTCCCAGTACATCGACCACAGTATCGTACAGGACGGCCAGTCAATCTGGATCGCTCAGCGCGAAGGGCGTGCTAAAGACGGCAACGACCAGACCGATCCGGCGATCCTGAAGATGTTCTACATGTCTCACCGCAAGGCGAAGCGCAGCTTCAGCGAAGCGATGGAGCGGTTGAACATTGTGCCGGTTTCCATCTCTTACGAGTATGACCCGTGTGATGCGCTGAAGGCGAACGAGCTGAATGCACTAGCGCAGGAAGGTGAGTACGAGAAAGGCCAGTTCGAAGATATCGAAAGTATTGTAAAAGGGATCACCGGCAATAAAGGCCGCGTGCACGTAGCCTTTGGTGAGGTGATGCGCGGCGAATTTGAGACGCCGGAAGCGCTGGCGGAAGAGATCGACCGCCAGATCCTGAAAAACTATCACCTGCACAGCTCCAACCTGATCGCTGCCGGTCGTGGCGACGACATCAGTGCGGAAGAGCAGGCCGAATTTAATGCCCGATTGGAATCGGTGGAAGGCGGCGCACGCGATATTCTGCGTGCTATGTACGCCAACCCGGTAACCAACCAGGACAAGGTGAAGGGCTAACGCCCGGGAGACCCCATGAGCCGTTTGACGCACTTGGATGAACAGGGCAACGCCAACATGGTGGATGTGTCCGAAAAGGCGGTAACCAGCCGCGAAGCGACTGCCTGCGCCGAGGTCCTGATGACCCCGGAAACCCTGCAGTTGATCACCGAAGGTGGCCACAAGAAAGGGGATGTGCTGGCAGTGGCGCGTATTGCCGGTATCCAGGCCGCAAAACGCACCAGCGACCTGATTCCGCTCTGCCATCCGCTGATGCTGAGTAAAGTAACTGTAGATCTGCAACCGAATGCTGAGCGCAACAGCGTACAGATCTCCGCCACCTGCAAGCTGGCAGGCCAGACCGGTGTGGAGATGGAAGCGCTGACTGCGGCATCTGTGGCTGCACTGACCATCTACGACATGTGCAAGGCGGTGGATAAAGGCATGGTGATCAGCGAAGTAAAACTGCTGGAGAAAAAAGGTGGCAAGAGTGGCCACTGGCAGGCAGGAGACAAATAAGATGATTACTCTGGTGTATTTCGCCAGCTTCCGCGAGAAGCTGGGCCAGGATCGTGAGCAGATGAATTTGCCGGAAGCCGTAACCAATGTCGGTGAGCTGACCGCTCACCTGGTGGCGGATCGTGATGCGGTGTGGGCGGAGACCTTGCAGGCGGCGAATGTGCTGGTAGCGGTCAACCAGGAGATGGTTGAAGTAGACCACCCGGTAGTTGATGGTGACGAGGTGGCGTTCTTCCCACCTGTAACAGGAGGTTAATGGATGTCACAGCAAGCTTCCCCGCTGTTGTATATACGGGCGACTCTCTACTACATCGGCTTTTATCTGGTGACGATCGTCTATTCCAGCATGTGTTTGCTGATCGCGCCGTTTCTGCCATTCCGTGCCCGTTTTAAGCTGATCACCGGCATCAACTTCTTCTATATCTTCTGGCTGCGTGTGTGTTGTGGTGTGAAGGTCAAGGTGGAAGGGGCCGAGAAGTTGCCAAAAGACGGCAGTTACGTGGTGGTTTCCAACCACTCCAGTGAATGGGAAACGCTGTATTTTCAGACGCTGGTGCGTCCGCAGAGCTGTGTGTTGAAGCAAGAACTGCTGAAGATCCCATTCTTTGGTTGGGCATTGGGACTGCTGAAGCCGATTGCGCTGGATCGTAGCAAGCGCCGTGGTGCGCTGAAACAGTTGTTGCAGCAGGGTAAAGAGCGCCTGGAAGAGGAAATTCCGGTACTGATCTTCCCGCAGGGTACCCGCGTACCTGTCGGCAAAACCGGTAAGTTCAATAAAGGTGGCGCCATGCTGGCGGCCAGTGCGGGTGTGCCGATCATTCCTATTGCGCACGATGCGGGTATCTACTGGCCGGGTAAGAGCTACGTGAAGTACCCGGGCACCGTGACCGTGAAGGTTGGCCCGGTGGTGGATACCCACGAGCGCAGTGTTGATGAGGTCCACGAAGACTCTGCCGGCTGGTTGCTGGAAGAGATGAAGAAGATGAACGTGGCATAACGCCTTATTGCTGAACAGTGAAAAGGGGCTGACCAGAGGGTTGGCCCTTTTTTGTTGGTACTTTCTTTATCGCTTATGTGAACTACCATAACAAGTCAATTATCGGCGTTCAGACGATCGATCTATTGACATAAACAGATGTTATTAGGGGCAAAGCCTGATAGGCTTGCCGCCTTCAAAATCCATGCAGACCAAAACACGGTACTGACTGAATGAATGCGCTGAATACTTACTTCAAGATTTCAGAACGCGGTAGTGATATCCAGACCGAGATCCGGGCGGGTTTCACCACGTTCCTGACCATGTCCTACATCCTGTTCATAAACCCGCAGATCCTGGCTCTGGCCGGAATGCCGGCGAACGATGTAGCGATTGCGACCGCTCTGGCGGCGGCGATTGCCACCCTGATCATGGGTATCTTCGCGAACTTCCCGTTCGCGCTTGCGCCGGGCATGGGCCTGAACGCCTACTTCACCTTCGGTGTCGTCAAGGGCATGGGTGTCGACTGGCAGATTGCGCTGGTGGCGGTGTTCATCGAGGGTCTGATCTTTATGGCGCTGGCGATGACCGGTGTGCGTACCAAGCTGATCAACGCCATCCCGCACTGCATTAAGATTGCGACCATGACCGGTATCGGTCTGTTCCTGGCAATTATCGGTTTCCAGGGCGCGAACCTGACCGTCGATCACCCGGCAACGCTGGTAACTCTGGGTAACCTGCATGACCCGGCAGTACTGCTGGCGCTGGCAGGCATCGTCCTGACCGCATCGCTGGTGGTGAAGCAGGTTAAGGGTGCGATCCTGATCGGTATCGTCAGCCTGACTCTGATCGCCTGGTTCACCGGCCTGTCGCCAATGCCGGAAAGCATCGTAGCGATGCCAAGCCTGCCGGAAGAAACTTTCATGGCGCTGGATTTCAGCCAGATCTTTAACGCGACCCTGATCACTGTTGTGATTGCGTTCCTGTTCGTAGACATCTTTGACACTGCCGGTACCCTGATGGGTGTGGGTCGTCTGGGTGGCTTCCTGAACAGCAAGGGTGAGCTGCCAGGTGCGGATCGTGCCTTTATGGCAGACGCGACCGGTACCACTGCCGGTTCCCTGTTGGGTACCAGCACCGTAACCACCTACATCGAGTCCGCAACCGGTATCGAAGAGGGTGGTCGCACCGGTCTTACCGCTGTTGTGGTGGCTGCTCTGTTCCTGCTGGCGCTGTTCTTCACACCGCTGTTCACTGCCGTTCCAGCACTGGCGACTGCGCCGGCGCTGATCGTAGTGGGTGCGATGATGATGTCTGCTGCCCGTGAAATGGACTGGAGCAAACTGGAAGACGGCGTACCGGCATTCCTGACAATCATTGCGATGCCGTTCACCTACTCCATTGCGCACGGTATTACCCTGGGTGTGATCTCCTACGTGCTGATCCACACCTTCACCGGTAAAGCCAGGGATATCCATCCGCTGATGGTTGTTCTGGCCGCTGCGCTGATTGCATACCACGCATTTATTTAAATAGCAGCCCCGGAGGGAGGTAAGCTCCCTGCCGGGGCGAAGTGACTACGGCGACGCGAAACGGGCATTGGATCGTGCAGGATATAAGTTCTTAGATGACAAGAACTTATTCGAAGTGTACGAAAAATGCTCGTTTTTCATACTGAATGACTCCACTTATGGAGCAAATTCCTGTATCCTTTCGCGCAAAATACGCCCCCAAATATCGAGAGATGAAATGGCAGATTTATCCCATTACCGTAATATTGGTATTTTCGCCCACGTTGACGCGGGCAAAACGACTACTACTGAACGTATCCTGAAACTGACCGGTAAGATCCACAAGACCGGTGAGGTACACGACGGTGCGGCTACTACTGACTTCATGGAGCAGGAAGCGGAGCGTGGTATTACCATCCAGTCCGCAGCGACTACCTGTTTCTGGAAAGATCACCGCATGAACATCATCGATACTCCGGGGCACGTTGACTTCACCGTTGAAGTATACCGTTCCCTGAAAGTACTGGATGGTGGTGTAGGTGTATTCTGTGGTTCCGGTGGTGTAGAGCCTCAGTCCGAGACTAACTGGCGCTACGCGAACGAATCCGAAGTAGCTCGTCTGATCTTCGTAAACAAGCTGGACCGTCTGGGTGCAGACTTCTACCGCGTTGTAGGTCAGGTGAAGAAAGTACTGGGCGCTAACCCACTGGTTATGACCCTGCCAATCGGTACTGAAGACGAGTTTGTTGGTGTTGTAGACGTACTGTCTCAGAAAGCCTACGTATGGGATGACACTGGTCTGCCAGAGAACTACGAAATCACCGATATCCCAGCGGATATGGTTGATGACGCTGCTGCGTACCGTGAAGAGCTGATCGAAACTGCTCTGGAGCAGGACGAAGACCTGATGATGGCATACCTGGAAGACGGCGAAGAGCCATCCATGGAAGACATCAAGCGTTGCATCCGTGAAGGTACTCGTAAGCTGGACTTCTTCCCAACTTACTGTGGTTCTGCATTCAAAAACAAAGGTGTTCAGCTGGTTCTGGACGCAGTTGTTGACTACCTGCCGTCTCCAACCGAAGTTGACGCTCAGCCTCTGACTGATGGCGAAACGGGTGAGCCGACTGGTGAAGTTGCTACCGTATCTGCTGATGAGCCACTGCGCGCACTGGCATTCAAGATCATGGATGACCGTTTCGGTGCCCTGACCTTTATCCGTATCTACTCAGGTGTTCTGAATAAGGGTGATACCATCCTGAACTCCTTCACTGGCAAAACCGAGCGTATCGGCCGTATGGTTGAGATGCACGCGGATGACCGTACCGAGCTGACTACCGCTCAGGCTGGTGACATCATCGCAGTTGTAGGTATGAAGAACGTTCAGACTGGTCACACTCTGTGTGATCCGAAGCACCCTTGTACTCTGGAGCCAATGATCTTCCCTGAGCCAGTAATCTCCATTGCTGTATCTCCTAAGGACAAAGGTTCTGTTGAGAAAATGGGTATCGCGATCGGTAAGATGGTTGCAGAAGACCCATCTTTCCAGGTTGAGACTGATGAAGATTCCGGTGAGACCATCCTAAAAGGTATGGGTGAGCTGCATCTGGATATTAAAGTAGACATCCTGAAGCGTACTTACGGCGTTGAGCTGGAAGTAGGTCAGCCACAGGTTGCTTACCGTGAAACCATCACTCAGGCGATCGAAGACAGCTACACCCACAAAAAGCAGTCTGGTGGTTCAGGTCAGTTCGGTAAGATCGACTACCGCATGAAGCCTGCTGAGCCTGGTACTGGCTTTAAGTTCTCCTCCACTGTTGTGGGTGGTAACGTTCCTAAGGAATTCTGGCCAGCAATCGAAAAAGGTTTCGCTGGTATGATGGAAGAAGGTGTTCTGGCCGGCTTCCCTGTACTGGACGTTGAAATCGAGCTGTTCGACGGCGGTTACCACGCGGTTGACTCCTCTGCAGTAGCGTTCGAGATCGCTGCAAAAGGTGCGTTCCGCCAGTCAATGCCTAAGGCGGGTGCACAGCTGCTGGAACCAATCATGAAGGTTGACGTGTTCACCCCAGAAGATAACGTGGGTGACGTAATCGGTGATCTGAACCGTCGTCGCGGCATGATCAAGGATCAGGAAGCGGGTACTACCGGCGTTCGCATCAAGGCAGACGTTCCTCTGTCTGAGATGTTCGGTTACATCGGTCACCTGCGTACTATCACTTCCGGTCGTGGTCAGTTCTCCATGGAGTTCTCCCACTACATGCCTTGCCCGGCAAACGTTGCTGAGGAAGTGATCGCGAAAGAAAAAGAGAAGAAAGCAGCTAAGTAATCTGACTTAATCTGACGCTTCTTAAGAAACCCCGGTGACGTAAGTCATCGGGGTTTTATTTTGTCTGTAATTCGCGATTGAGCTCGGGGGTTGCGCTTGTAGCAGCAGCGGGCTGCTGTTATATTCTGGAAATGTCGCCCTCGGAGCGGGCTGCTACAGTCTTTATCGAGAGTTGGGCCCTGAATCACAGGCACAAAAAAAATACATCTAACTAAAAATTAGATAGAAAACTTAGAAAAGCCTTATAGAACGAGGCCTGTAAGGCTTTTATCTAATATTATGCATTTTTATCTAATTTTTAATGCCTTTTGTTGCCCGTCAGAGCCTCTTAG
>NZ_CAXRBQ010000071.1:0-38955 GCF_964228735.1 Pontibacterium sp.
GCTCCAGTTAAAACAACTTTGTAAAAATGAATTCACTTGGTTGCTTATCTGGATAAAGTTTTGTGTGCTTTATCCTGACAAGCGCCCACACGAATTATCTGATCAATTTGTTAAAGAGCGGCTTGTGACGCTGCGTTAGCGTTGTCTCAAGCGAGGCGCATATTTTACTGCGCACCGCGTCGTTGTCAACCGTTTATTTGCAAGTTTTTCAAAAGTTTTTGAAGCTTGCTGGTGATCACGACGACTTAAAAAATCACCAACTAAATCAGTGAGTTATTTAAGCCTCTCTGCCTGAGTGACTGTGCCGTTAAAGGCTGTTCTCTCAAGCGAGGAGGCACATTCTACAGACCTCAGATTGAGCGTCAACCGCCTTTTGAAAAAAACTTCAAAAAAGTGAAAAAACACTTATTTTTGTACATTAAACACACAGCCCTGATTATTTATTAACCAATCACTTACACCAAACATAAAAAAGGGCCGCTTTCCCTCCCTCACCTGTCGGTAATAAGAAAGAAAACAGCCCTTTTATATATCTACCGATTAGTCGGAAGATTAGAAAGCCATAAGAAAGAAATCATCTCTTCTTCTGAGATTTCTTCTTCGCTCTTTTCTTAACTTCCTGAATGTGCCGAGACTGACGTTCTTTCTTCGCCTGCTGACGCGGCGTCAGTATGTTGCGCTTACCTTCATATGGGTTACCCCCGGTACGGAATTCAAAGCGTACAGGTGTACCCTTGATCTTCAATACCGTGGTGAACTTGTTTTCCAGGTATCGCTTGTAAGATCCCGGCAGCGCATCGGTTTGGTTACCGTGTACGATAATGATAGGCGGGTTGGATCCCCCCTGGTGCGCATAACGTAGCTTGATACGACGACCAGAGACCATCGGTGGCTGGTGATCTGCAACCATATCCTCCAGCAAACGGGTTAGCATGCTGGTTGACCACTTCTCCATGGCGCTGTCGTACGCTTCATCGATAGAGGCATACATATCACCCACACCACTGCCGTGCAGGGCTGAGATAAAGTGCATGCGAGCGAAGCTAGTGAACTCCAGCTTGCGACGGATCTGTTCACGTACGCGCTCTTTCTGCTCGTGATCCATACCGTCCCACTTGTTCAACGCAATCACCAATGCACGACCGGTATCCATCACAAAGCTGAGCATGCTCAGGTCCTGGTCGGTTACACCTTCACGGGCATCGATCACCAGCACGACAACGTTGGCGTCACGAACCGCCTGCAGCGTCTTAACGATGGAGAACTTCTCGACCGCTTCCTTGATATTCTTACGGCGACGCACACCAGCGGTGTCGATCAGTGTGTAGGCTTCACCATCACGCTCGTACGGGATATAAACACTGTCACGGGTGGTACCGGCTTTGTCATACACCACAACACGGTCTTCACCCAGCATACGGTTAACCAGCGTGGATTTACCCACATTAGGACGACCTACAACAGCAATACGCTTACTCTTGTCGATCGCTTCGGCCAACGCCTCGTCCACTTCAACTTCAGGCACCAGCTGCAGTACGTACTCTACCAGTGCAGCGACACCACGACCGTGAGCTGCTGCGATAGGGGTTGGTGCCCCCAGGCCGAGGCCGTGGAATTCACTCATTGCAACATCCGGATCAACGCCGTCAGTCTTGTTTACAACGAGGAAGCATTCCTTTTCCTTACGACGCAGGTAATCAGCCAGGCGTTCATCATCCGGGTTCAGACCCGCACGCCCATCCACTAGGAACAGGACAATATCGGCTTCATCAACCGCCTGCAGGGACTGCTTGGCCATTTCATAGTCGATGCCTTTTTCATCCCCGGTAATACCGCCGGTATCTACGACGATGTAATCCTTTTCACCCATGCGACCCTCACCGTATTTACGATCGCGGGTTAACCCAGGCAGGTCAGCCACCAGCGCATCACGGCTCTTGGTCAGACGGTTAAAAAGTGTAGATTTGCCGACATTCGGTCGGCCAACGAGTGCAATAACGGGAAGCATCAACTCACTCCTGCAAAGTGGCAGGTCAAAAATAAAACGGCGACTACCCGCAACATGCCGGTAGCCGCCCTATCGTATTACGGGTGTAACTTAATTCAGTTTCAGTGCAACAAGGCGGCCACTGTCACCCAGTACGTACAAAACATTATCCGCGACAATCATGTCACCACGAACACCCTGGCTATCAACCTGGTGACGAGCCACAAAGTGGCCGTCCACCTGGGACATAAAGTGCAGGTAACCTTCGGCGTCCGCAACGGCAACAGTTGTACCCAGGGTTACCGGTGATGTAATCGCACGGTTTTCAAGTGCATCCTGGCGCCAGATACTGGCACTGCTGGACTGGTCAAACGCCTGAATAAAGTCATTGGACTCACTCACGTACACGTTGCCAAAACCCGCAGCCAGACCACGGTAGCTGGATACGTTCTGAGACCACAGAATCTGTGCCTGGCGCGGATCGATCGCTACCAGACGCCCCTGGTAGCTGGTCACAAACAGACGACCATCAGCCAGCAGCGGGCGACCATCGATGTCGACCATACGCTCCAGCTCAGAACGGCCTTGTGGCAACGCGGCTTTGCGCTCCCAGATCACACGGCCTTTCTCGTTATCCACAGCCACAATCTTGCCGCTGGCAAAACCTGCCACGGTTACGTTCTGTGTCACGATTGGGGAGCTGGTGCCACGCAGGGTCAGCCGAGGAACCAGGTTATCGTAGGTCCAGCGACGTTCGCCGGTCACACGATCGAACGCTTCCAAACGACCATTGATCAACTGGGCAACCACCAGGTCCTGGTTAATCTGCGGTGCAGCTACCACTTCGGTGCTGACTTTAGCACGCCACTGGATAGAACCGTCTTTGTCGCTCAATGCAACCAGCTCACCGCTTTCCGCAGCGATAGCAACGGTGCCGAAACCTGCACCAACACCACCGCTGGCAGTAATGTCCAGTTCAACGTCCCAGTTGCGCTTACCGTCTGCGCGGGAAAACGCCTGTACACGACCTTTGCTGTCATTGGCAAAAACCTGCTCGCCCCAGATTGCCGGCTGGAACTGGTGATATTTTTCACCCAGATCTGCACCAATATCCGCGCTCCAGAGAACATCAACGGACTTTTCCGCCTCAAAAGATACGAGTGGATTCGGTTCGATCTCTTCCTCGCTATCGCCCCAAAAACCACATCCTGAGATCATCAGCGCCAGCGTAGTAGCAGCAACACCGCGTACGAGCATTCTCATTTACTTATCCCCTACCGCCAGGTCGTCCAGTTTGATGTTCAGCAATGGGCGGGAACCACTCTGCTGAGCAGCAGCCTGAGCTGCTTCATAGGCAGCACGCGCCGCGTCCTTGTCACCTTTAGCCAGTAACAGGTCGCCTTTCAGCTCTTCAACGCTTGCCTTGAAGTTACCAGCATTCAGACCTGCGATCAGGCTCAGCGCTGCGTCACGGTCACCTTTTTCAGCCAACAAGCGTGCTTTACGCATGGTTGCGATAACCATCATTTCCTGAGTTGGCTGGTTACCCAGAACCCAGTCGATCTCAGCCAGCGCCGTGTCATAGTCTTTGCTCTCAACGGCAACACGCGCCTGAACCAGAGCGGCAAATTTTGCGTAGGTGGAATCGCTGTAATCGTCTTTCAACTGACCTGCCAGATGCTTAGCGGTAGCAAGCTGATCCTGATCCTGCAGCGGCCCAATGCCAGACTCTACCGCATCCACCATGTTCTGGTACAAAACGGATGCGTTCTCCGCCTCGATCGCTTGACGCTCCTGCCAGCCTCTCCAGCCAACAACAATTGCAACAGCCAGACCTACACCCAAAATCAGTGATTTACCGTTCTCCTTCCACCACTGTTTGAATGCCTGAATCTGTTCTTCTTCAGTACGCATCTCTGACACGTTGTACTCCCGTTATCCTTTAATCTATCAGGCGTTCCAGACGGCTTTGATGGCATCCGCCAAATCAGCCGTTGCAATATCGAAACGTGGCTCTTCACCCTGCCACAGAGTAGCAAGCAGGCCATCGTCAGACGGTTTAACCAGCGCTACCAACGGCGCACCGGTTTGACGCGCTTTGGCACCAATGTTTTTTAGACCCGCACAGTGTACGCGTACACGCAGTCCCGGCAAAGCATCACGCAGCTGTTCAGCCAACGCGATCACCTCTCCCTGCAGACCTTTGGTCTCTGCAGCCAAGTAGAGATCAAACGGCAAGCGCACATCAGCAGGAACGGCTTCAAGCGTTTCCAGCATCAAAATCAGGCGCTCTACGCCCATAGCAAAACCCACGGCGGGTGTCGGACGACCACCGAGTTGTTTTACCAGCCCGTCGTATCGGCCACCGGCACATACTGTGCCCTGTGCACCCAGTTTATCGGTTACCCATTCGAATACCGTTTTGCAGTAGTAGTCCAGGCCACGCACCAGTCGCGGATTGATCTCGTACTTCACACCCGCTGCGTCCAGCATGCTGCACAGATCAGCAAAGTGGGTACGGGACTCGTCATCCAGGTAATCGCTCAGTTTCGGCGCATCATCCAACAGGGCCTGGGTACCGGCGTCTTTACTATCAAGGATACGCAGTGGGTTGGACTCCAGCCGGCGCTGACTGTCTTCATCCAGCTGGTCCTTGCGCGCTTCCAAATACTCAACCAACGCCGCACGGTATTCCGCGCGTGCCTCGTTGGAACCCAGCGAGTTCAGCTGCAGGGTTACCGCATCCAGAATTCCCAACTGTTTCCATAGACGGGCACTCAGCATGATCACTTCAGCATCAATATCGGCAGACGCCATACCAAAGGTTTCAACACCGATCTGGTGGAACTGACGGTAGCGACCTTTCTGTGGTTTCTCGTAGCGGAACATCGGACCGGTGTACCACAGGCGCTGGGTCTGATTGAACAACAGACCGTGCTCTTCACCTGCACGTACACAGCTTGCAGTCCCTTCCGGACGCAGCGTCAGGCTTTCGCCGTTGCGGTCTTCGAAGGTGTACATCTCTTTCTCAACGATATCGGTTACTTCGCCGATAGAGCGCTTGAAGAGATCGGTCTGCTCAACGATCGGCATACGAATTTCACTGTAGCCGTATGCACCCAGAACAGACTTAACGGTGTTTTCCAGATACTGCCAAACCGGTGTCTGGTCCGGCAGAATATCGTTCATTCCACGAATGGCTTTGATCTTGGCCAACTCAAAAATCCTACTGCTATTTACAGTTAATTACTCGACAACCGGCAGCGTCACGCGCAGTACATTACCGCGTCCGCGCTGTTCCAATGCTACCGCGTCATTGTTATAGATCATGCTGTCTACCGCAGAAAGCGCTCCCAGAGTCACCTTCAGCGGGGCTTTGCCGCGTACGTCTACACCCCGTGCTGGGCTGCGGACACTGGCCACAAGCAAACGCCCGGTATCATCACGCACTTCAACCCAGCAATCTGCGTTGAAGGCAATCTTCAGATGGCCTTCACCTGCTGCTACTGGCGCAGGTGCTTCACTGCTGGTTTCAGCGGTTACAGCCGGGACGGTCGATTCAGCATTAACAACTTCAGCAACCTGTTCTGTGACGACCTGAACACTGCCAGGTTCCGCCTCGGAAGCGACATTTACCGCTTCAGATGCAATAACTTCGGTTACCGATGCACCTGCCTCTTCTGCAGCCGGTAGCTCTTCACCCATCGGTACCACTTCAACCTCTGATGCCAAAGACAACTCTGCGGTCTCAATCTGGCTTTTCTCTTCAGCCGGGGCACCGTCAACGAATTCCGCTTCCGGTCCAGCAGGAGCTGCTGCAGCGTCTGCAATCAATGTTTCAGGCCCTGCGTCATCTGTTGGCAAATTCATTTGCGCAACCGGAGCAGGCTCTGCAGGAGCTTTTTGCTGCTGGGTCCACCAGTATCCTGCTGCAGCAACGCCTGTGACCAGCGACGCAATAACCAGCCATTTCAGAGCACCGCCTTTCGACTTTGCTGGTTCAGCACCAACGCTACTCACAGTTTTCAGTGGCTTGGCTTTAGACTTGCCAGAATCACCCGTCAGGCGCTCGTAATCCTCTACAGCCTTGTTTTCATCCAAGCCAACGTGACGCGCGTAGGCACGCAGGTATCCCAGTGCAAATACACGGCTTGGCAATGCTTCCAGCCGTCCCTCTTCAATTGCCACGATATGTGACGCACTGAAATTGAGTGCATTAGCCACATCCTGAACGTCCAGACCTTTTGCTTCACGGGCAGCCGTAAACTCCGCCCCCGGGAAAACCTCTTGTACCACTTCTTCCTGTTCTAGCTGGGTCTGACTACTCACCGTGCGGACTCCTCATACAGCTTGTACTCTGGAGAATCTGGAAACAGATTCTTCAACAACAGGGCGTAGGTCGCAGCCTGCGACGTCTGCCCCCGCTCCCGGGCTATACGGATCCCTACCCAGAGGCTCTTGGCGTAGTGCTCTACCCGACGGCGTTCAACCAGTTCAGCAAACCGCTCGAAGTAGAATTCTGCATTACCAACCTGCCCTGCTTTCAACTCGAGATCAGCCAGCTCAATCATTGAGATAACGCGGTTCGGACTGATCTGCAGCGCACGCTCGAACGCATGCTTGGCAGCAGCAGATTGGTTTAGGTGACTGTAACAGCGCCCCAGGTTTTCAAAAGCCTGGGAACGGCGGTTATAAAAAGGATCCTGGGTTGCCTGCGCCAGTTCTTCACAGGCTTCTTCATAGCGCTGCGCGGCGAACAGGAATGCTCCCAGGTTGTTGTGGATCATCGCGGATTGCGGCGCCAGACGGGTCGCCTTACGGAAGTATTGCTCGGCCAGTGCTGGCTCACCTTCCAGCTGGAATGCCAGCGCCAGACCGTTATGCGCTTCGGCATCGTCCGGCGCAATCGCCAACGATTTCTGGAAGGCTTTTTTGGCCCCCTGGAGATCGCCTGCCTGCAGGTACTCGATTCCCAAGCGGGTATAGGCGGCGTTGGCTGCATCGCCTCCGTCTACACCACGACGCGTATTCTCGGCGGCACAACCACCGAGCACCAGCAACGCCAGTAACAGTGTAAAACGAAGGACGTTCACCCAAAGGCTCCTATTAAGGTTTACTCATCTCCTGCGGAGAAACCTCTTGTACCACAGGAATATACTTTTGACTACGGCGGGTGCGGTCTGCAACCTGACCCACCAACTGGCCACAGGCTGCATCCACGTCATCACCGCGTGTCTTGCGTACGGTGGTCAGGATACCCGCGTTCAGCATGATCTGCTTGAACGCCAGGATGGCACTTTCGCTAGGCCGCTTATAGTCCGAGTTAGGGAACGGATTGAACGGAATCAGGTTCAGTTTGGACGGCAGGCGACGCAGCAGTTTAACCAGCTCACGCGCGTGCTCCGGCTGATCGTTCACACCCGCGATCAGGGTGTACTCAACGGTTGCAACACGCTTGTCGTTCAGACTCTGGAGATAGCGGTTACAGGAATCGATCAGCTCATTGATCGGGTAACGACGGTTGATCGGCACCAACTGGTCACGCAACTCATCGTTCGGTGCATGCAAAGATACCGCCAGCGATACGTCGCTAACCTTTGCCAGTTTATCCAATGCGGGTACTACGCCGGCAGTGGACAGGGT
Source organism: Pontibacterium sp. (assembly GCF_964228735.1). GTDB lineage: Bacteria > Pseudomonadota > Gammaproteobacteria > Pseudomonadales > Balneatricaceae > Pontibacterium. The sequence goes on from NZ_CAXRBQ010000071.1 coordinate 7,631, forward strand.
CACGCGACGCTTGGAAAGACCATACGCATTGTCTTCCATCATCAGTTCGGTCGCATCAACCACGTTTTCGAAGTTCATTAACGGCTCGCCCATGCCCATCAGTACCACGTTGGTCACACGGCGATCACCGGACGGATCAAACGGCCCAAAGGAGCGGATAGCGACACGCACCTGACCGATGATCTCAGCAGCAGACAGGTTACGGTTGAAGCCCTGTTTGCCAGTAGAACAGAAGCTGCAATCCAGGGAACAGCCAATCTGCGACGATACACACAGAGTCGCGCGGCCATTTTCCGGGATCAATACAGTTTCAACACAAGAGCCGCCATCGGTACGGATGACCCATTTACGGGTACCGTCCTTGGAGATGTTTTCCAACACCACCTCAGGATCACGGATCTCTGCCATTTCACTGAGTTTTGCACGCAACGCCTTGGAGATGTTGGTCATCTCATCGAAGTTGGTTGCACCAAGCTGATGAATCCATTTCAGCACCTGGGTAGCACGAAAACGCTTCTCTCCGATCTCTTCGAAGAAATCTTCAAGCTTAGACGGCGACAGGCCAAGCAAATTTACTTTGGCAGTAGATTCAGTCATAGAACTCAAAACTCAGATATAGGTAACAAAGCGATGACCGCCCCGTAAAACGGAGCGGTCGGACAGCAATTACTTGCCGAAGAAGTAAGCGATTTCGCGCTCTGCAGAAGCAGGAGAGTCGGAACCGTGTACAGCGTTCGCGTCGATGGACTCAGCGAAGTCACGACGGATAGTACCTTCAGCCGCTTCCTGTGGGTTAGTTGCACCCATCAGATCACGGTTTGCAGCGATTGCGTTCTCACCTTCCAGAACCTGAACTACTACAGGGCCAGAAGTCATGAAAGCAACCAGATCAGCGAAGAAAGGACGCTCTTTGTGCTCAGCGTAGAAACCTTCAGCTTCAGCCTGAGACAGCTGCTTCATCTGCATTTCTACCAGTTTCAGGCCAGCTTCTTCGAAGCGAGTTTCGATCTGACCAATTACGTTTTTAGCTACTGCGTCCGGCTTGATGATGGACAGAGTACGTTCGATTGCCATTGTTTCTTAATCCCCGAAAATATTAAGGACATACCAAAATTCAAACGCGCAATTATACGCGAGGTTCATTGCAGTGAACAGCGTCACGCAACGTAAAAAAAGCCCGGAATACACCGGGCTTTCAGTAATTAATCCTGCTCTTCGATCCAGGCCGCCTGAATGGCCTCCAGAATCTTTTCGCCGCAGCGATTAGGGTCATCGTCAAACCCTTCCAGCCCCATCACTTTTTCGTACAGGTCAGGGAAGCTGACGGTCAGTGGGTCCTGGTCCGGATACTGTTCGCACAGCTCGATCGCAATGTCGATCACATCTACCCATTTAAGACTCATATCAAACCCCTTTAGTGTCGCTCGGACACCTGATTGATAGTGTATTTAGGGATCTCCACCACCAGATCCTCATCAGCCACAACCGCCTGACAACTCAGACGGGATTCCGGTTCCAGCCCCCAGGCCTTATCCAGCATATCGTCTTCCAGCTCGTCGGACTCTTCCATCGAGTCGAAACCTTCGCGCACGATTACGTGACAGGTTGTGCAAGCACAGGATTTCTCACACGCATGCTCGATCTGAATACCGTTCTGCAGTGCTGCATCACAGATAGTGATACCCGGCTCGACATTGATCACCTCGCCGTCCGGACACAGGTCTTCATGGGGCAGAAAGATAATCTGCGGCATTACTTCTTCTCCTCAATCTCATCAATCGTGTGCCCCTGCAGGGCTTGCTGGATACCATGATCCATACGACGTGATGCAAAGAAATCACTTTCGTTCGACAGCACTACGATCCCTTTTTCGATCGCATCTGCATCGTCACCGTTGCGCAGTGCAACCAGTTGAGCCATTTCACTCAACAGCATTTCGCGCTCTTCTGCGGTCAGCAGTTCATCGCCATCGGCTTCAATTGCCTGATCCAGCGCCACCAGAAGACGATCCGCCTCCACCTGCTGCTCGCGCAGGCGACGTTTTTCCAGATCCTCCTGCGCCGAGCTGAAGGATTCCTGCAGCATCTGTGCAATTTCACCATCGCTCAGACCGTAGGACGGCTTCACCTGAATACTGCTTTCTACGCCTGTGGACAACTCTTTTGCCGAAACGCTCAACAGACCATCCGCATCCACCTGAAAAGTCACGCGGATCTTCGCGGCACCAGCGGCCATCGGCGGAATACCGCGCAGGACAAAACGCGCCAGGGAGCGACAGTCATCAACCAGTTCTCGCTCACCCTGCAGCACATGGATAACCATCGCCGTCTGACCATCCTGATAGGTGGTGAATTCCTGCGCGCGCCCTACCGGGATAGCGGTATTGCGGTGAACCAGCTTTTCGACCAGACCACCCATGGTTTCCAGGCCCAGCGACAAAGGAATCACATCCAGCAAAAGCATGTCACTGTCAGGCTTGTTACCCGCCAGGACATCAGCCTGGATAGCCGCACCAATTGCGACTACACGATCCGGATCGATATCAATATGCGGTTCACGGCCAAAGAATTCGGATACTTTATCGCGCACCAGCGGTACACGGGTGGAACCACCCACCATCACCACATCCTGAACTTCACCAACATCAGCGCCGGAATCCTTCAGGGTGCGCTTGCAGGCACGCAAAGTGCGCGCAACCAGCTTATCAATCAGAGTATTAAACTGATCACGGGTCACCGTCAGCTCACCGCTTGTTCCACCATGCGCGACAGTGACGGCCACAGAATCACTGGAGGTCAGCGCCTCTTTTACTTCACGTGCTTTTTCGGTCAGATATCGTGCCAGACCGGTTTCCAAAGCATCGGTATCAATACCCAGCTCGGACGCAATCCAGGTCGCCAGCGCCAGGTCGAAGTCATCGCCACCCAGGGCACTGTCACCACCGGTAGCCAACACCTCAAAGACACCTTTATTCAGGCGCAGGATGGAGATATCGAAAGTACCGCCACCGAGATCGTATACGGCGATCACACCTTCCGCTTTCTGGTCCAGACCGTATGCAACCGCTGCTGCCGTCGGCTCGTTCAGCAGACGTAGCACCTTAATATTTGCCAGCGTCGCCGCATCTTTGGTTGCCTGGCGCTGCGCATCGTCAAAGTACGCTGGCACGGTAATCACCGCACCAACCAGCTCACCACCCAGGGATTCTTCAGCCCGCGCAGTCAGCACAGTCAGGATATCTGCCGACACCTGTACCGGGCTTTTCGCACCCGCCACCGTTGAGATGTACGGCATGCTGTTTTCGCCAGCAACAAAGTGGTACGGCGCTTCGCTACCCAGCGCACGCACATCCTCCACGCCACGCCCCATCAGGCGTTTAACCGAAACAATGGTGTTGTACGGATCTTCCGCCGCCTTTTCTCGCGCCAGCAACCCTACATCTTTACGACCACAACTCAGGTAACGCACAACGGACGGCAGGATATGCTGACCATCGGTATCAGGCAGGGTTACCGCCTCGCCACTTTTAACGGTTGCGACCAGTGAGTTGGTGGTTCCCAGGTCAATACCCACCGCAAGCTTGTGCTGATGGGGTGCGGCACTCTGGCCGGGTTCTGCGATCTGTAACAGCGCCATAAAATTATTGCTCAGTCATCCAGGCGGTCTTCGAGACTCTCAATCTCGACAACCAGCTTCTCTAAAAACTGCATCTTTCGCACCGAAGCAACTGCTTGCTCGTAGGATTGCGCGGCATACTGCGCATCAAAATCCAGCCGCAACTGCTTCAGCATTGAGTCAACCTCATCTGAGAGCTCATCCAGCGCCTCAAACGGGTCATCCTGATCCGGCACCTCCTCCAGCTGCTCTCGCAACTCCATCTGCTGCATCAGGAACATAGGATCAATCGCCACCGAGCTTTCACCGGTGGTATCAAATCCCTGCAACTTGAGAAGATACTGCGCACGCGACAAGGGTGCCTTGAGCGTGGTCACGGCCTCATTGAGATAAGCCGTATACTGCTCAGACATCCGACGTTCGCGGTCAGACAGATGGGCATGACGATCCGGGTGCAGCGCCTTTTGCAGCTCCAGATAACGGGCTGACAGCTGACTCAGATCGACTTGAAAGGAAACCGGCAGGGCAAACAGCTCAAAAAAGTTCTTACTAATGTCCATTACTCTGCCCGGTAGGGATTAAACGTTGAAACTTTCGCCGCAACCGCACTCGCTGCTTACGTTCGGGTTATTGAACTTGAAGCCTTCGTTCAACCCCTCTTTGACGAAGTCCAACTCGGTACCATCCAGGTACAGCAGACTTTTTGGATCAATGACGACACGCACGCCCTGGGACTCGAACACCTCATCTTCAGGCTGCTTCTCATCCACGAACTCAAGCACATAAGCCATACCGGAACAGCCGGATGTACGTACACCCAGACGAATTCCGAAGCCGTGTCCACGTTTTTCAAGGTAACGTGCTACGTGCTGAACCGCAGCATCGCTCATTGTGATTGCCATAAGTACTATATCCCGCCGCCACTGCCATCGGCAGCAGCGGCTTCATCAATTACTTCTTGTCTTGCTTCTCTTTGTAATCCGCTACTGCCGCTTTAATCGCGTCTTCAGCCAAAACTGAGCAGTGGATCTTAACCGGCGGCAACGCCAGCTCTTCTGCAATAGAAGTGTTCTTCAGCTGTTCAGCTTCGTCCAGCGTCATACCCTTAACCCATTCGGTTACCAGGGAGCTGGAAGCGATAGCAGAGCCGCAACCATAGGTTTTAAACTTGGCGTCTTCAATAACACCTTCGTCACTCACCTTGATCTGCAGACGCATAACGTCGCCACAAGCCGGTGCACCCACCATGCCGGTACCTACGTTTTCGTCCTTGTCATTCATTTTGCCCACATTACGAGGGTTTTCGTAATGATCGATTACCTGATCACTGTAAGCCATTGTCTGACCTCCTGAATTCTCTGCCTCTCAGATTAGTGGTGAACCCACTCTACCTTGCTGAGATCTACACCATCTTTATACATATCCCACAGCGGAGACAGCTCACGCAGTTTACCAACTGCTTCACGGACCTGGGCAACCGCACGGTCAATATCTTCTTCAGTGGTAAAACGACCGAAGGAGAAACGGATGGAACTGTGCGCCAGCTCATCGTTCAGTCCCAGTGCACGCAGCACATAGGATGGCTCCAGGCTCGCAGAGGTACAGGCAGAACCGGAAGATACTGCCAGATCCTTGATGGACATCAGCAGAGACTCACCTTCTACGAAGGCAAAGCTGACGTTCAGGTTCTGTACCACACGCTGCTCTTTGGAACCGTTTACAAACACTTCTTCCATATCAGCGATGCCATCCAGGAAGCGGTCGCGCAGCGCCTTAGCGCGCTCAGCTTCAATAGCCATCTCTTCCTTAGCAATACGGAATGCTTCACCCATACCCACGATCTGGTGAGTAGGCAGTGTACCGGAGCGCATGCCACGCTCGTGACCACCACCGTGCATCTGTGCTTCCAGACGTACACGTGGCTTACGGCGAACATACAGTGCACCGATACCTTTCGGGCCATAGATCTTGTGGCCGGAGAAAGACATCAGGTCAACTTTCATGTTGGCCATGTCGATATCAATCTTACCTGCGCTCTGTGCAGCATCCACATGGAAGATGATACCTTTGGCGCGGGTCAGTTCACCGATCGCCTCGATATCTGTGATGGTGCCGATTTCGTTGTTTACGTGCATCAGAGAGACAACAATGGTGTCTTCGCGGATTGCATCAGCAACCATCTGCGGCTCAATCAGGCCGTCGCTGTTCGGATCAAGGTAAGTTACCTCGAAACCTTCGCGTTCCAGCTGACGACAAGTATCCAACACCGCTTTGTGTTCGATTTTAGAGGTGATGATGTGCTTGCCTTTCTTCTGATAGAAGTGTGCAGCACCTTTGATTGCCAGGTTGTCGGATTCGGTCGCACCGGAAGTCCAGACAATCTCACGCGGATCTGCATTGATCAGATCTGCTACCTGACGGCGAGCATTCTCCACCGCTTCTTCTGCTTTCCAGCCAAACGCGTGGGAACGGGATGCTGGGTTACCGAAGTTACCATCCAGCGTCAGACACTCGCACATTTTCTCAGCGACACGCGGATCAACCGGTGTAGTTGCTGAGTAGTCCAGATAAATCAGCTTGTTCATTCTTGCTCTCCGAGCCTTCCCCTCTAAACTACCGCCTCGCCTGCTTCTGCAGGATTAGAGTCGGAGCCTACAATAATATTGGTCAGCTGAAGGCGGTCCTGCCGCTCAGCTACATCTTTAACGTCTTTGCGCGCCACCAGACTGGCGAGAGTGATGTCGCTCAGGAAGTTGTGAATCTGGGTGCTCAGATCACACCACAGATGATGAGTCAGGCAAACCTCTCCGCCCTGACAATTTCCGGAGTGACTACAGCCTGTCGCGTCTACGGACTCGTTGACGGCGTCAATAACTTCTGCCACGTTGATTCCGGCAGGTTCGCGGTTCAGTTGATAACCGCCGCCGGGACCACGCACGCTGCGCACCAATTCATTGCGACGCAGCTTTGCAAATAACTGTTCAAGGTAGGACAGTGAAATACCCTGCCTCTCAGAAATATCAGCAAGACTGATCGGTCCTTTACCTTCGTGTAAAGCCAGATCCAGCATTGCAGTTACGGCATAACGCCCTTTTGTCGTCAATCGCATAATCGTCTTCCGTCGCAGCATTTGGCGAGTGTGAGCAGATTATGCAATACCCGACCAAATCAATCAACTATTATCTTGACCAATTTTGTCGGACATTCCAAGCCACAAAGGGGCATTATTTTAGCACGTTTATACAATTACGTGACAGGGCACATCAGCGACCGCTTTTTGTCAGTTTGCGCTGCATCGCTTTAAGCACGCCTCGCAACACATTGACCTCAACCTTGTCCGGTACTGCACGCATCAACAAACGCCTCATACGCGGCATCAGCTGGCGTGGATTTTCCGGATCGAGGAATTCGATATCGATCAGTGTTTCCTCCAGATGTGCAAACATCCGCTCCAGCTCTTCGTGATCCGCCAGCTCGATATCCCAATCGGTTCCCCAGTCCGGACGGTCGCTACCTACATTCTCCCGCTTTTCCACAGCCAGCTGTTCCATGCGCAACTCGTACGCAATAACCTGCACCGCCGCAGCCACGTTCAGGGAACTGAAGTTTTCCACAGACGGAATATTTACATGATGGTGACAGAGCTGCAGCTCTTCATTGGTCAGCCCGCGATCCTCGCGACCAAACACAATTGCCGTTTTCTGTGGCGCCGGTACCACAATGGACGCCATTTCACGCGGATTCACCAGCGGCCACGGAATATGACGCTCACGCGCACTGGTGCCCACCACCAACTGACAGTCCGCCAGGGCCTCCTGCAGATCCGGCACTACAGTCGCATTCGCCAGAATATCCAGCGCGCCGGATGCACGCGCATCAGCCACCTCGCTTGGAAACTCCTTTGGCGCCACCAGACAGAGGTCACTCAACCCCATATTTTTCATCGCCCGGGCAACGCCACCGATGTTTCCAGGGTGGGTGGTATTCACCAGAACTATACGTACCTTTTCCAACATATCTCTTACCGACCGGACAATCTAAAGCGCATTATTTTAGCAGAGAGTGAATCAGCTGTTCAGCCGCTCGCCAAGCTCGGTTATAATTCCTCTTTTCCGCTCCCTAACAGTTAGTTTGTAGGTTCTAAAACGCATGCAACCCATGGTTAATATCGCCCTGCGCGCAGCTCGCATCGCAGGTGAACAGATCGCACGCTCCGTTGAACGTCTCGATTTGATCAAATCTGAAGATAATGATGTCGCTAAATTCCTTAGCGATACCTGCAAACAGGCTGAATCAACTATCGTGACAACGATCCAGAAAGCCTACCCAAGCCATAAGGTAGTCTGCGAGCATTCCGGAACACACGAGCCTCTGAAAGAGGGTCCGGCGTTCGTCTGGCACGTTAACCCAATCGATAGCCTGTCTAACTTCGCAAACGGCCTACCGGTTTTTGCCCTGAGCATCGCTGGCTACCAGAATGACCGCATTGAGCACGCCGTTGTTCTGAACCCACTGATCGGCGAAGAATTCACCGCCAGCCGCGGCAACGGTGCACAGCTGAACGGCAAGCGCCTGCGTGTAAGCAACCGCAAATCCCTTGATGGCGCCCTGATCGGCTCCGGCTTCTTCAACCGCAGCAGCGACCGTGCATACTTTGGCGCGCACCAGGAGATGGTGAAGAACGTAACCATGGCTGGCAGCTCCATCTACAACGGTGGCTCTGCGGCACTAAACCTGGCGTACACTGCGGCTGGCCGTCTGGATGGTTTCTTCCAGCTGGGTCTGCACGAAGGCGAGATCGAAGCAGGCGCACTGCTTCTGCAGGAAGCTGGCGGCCTGGTAGCGGATTGCTTTGGCACTAACAAATTCCGCGAAAACGGAAACCTGGTAGCGGGCAATCCGAAGATGTTTAAAGCGATGCTACAAAGCGTTCGCCCGGCACTGACGCCTGACATGCAGTAAGCATCACAACCGCTCAGAAAAAAAACCGGCCTGTTGGCCGGTTTTTTTATGCTCAGAGAACAACACTGATAAAACGTTATCCACAGCCTGCTTCTTGCAGGCACAAAAAAGCCCGGCATATAGCCAGGCTTTTCAGACCATATGGCGACAGCTTATGCGTCGTATGGGTTACGCAGTACGATAGTTTCTACGCGGTCAGGACCGGTAGAGATGATATCGATTGGTGCTTCGATCAGCACTTCCAGGCGCTTGATGTAGTCACGCGCTTCCTGAGGCAGCTCTTCCAGGGTCTTAGCACCCACAGTAGAACCTTCCCAGCCTTTCATCTCTTCATATACCGGGGTCACAGCTTCGTAGTCTTCGCTGCCAGTCAGGGTTGTAACCATGTTGCCCTGAGCGTCCTGGTAACCGGTACAGATTTTGATAGTTTCCAGACCATCCAGTACGTCCAGCTTGGTCAGGCAGATACCGGAGATGGAGTTAACCTGAATCGCGTGTTTCAGTGCAACTGCATCAAACCAACCGCAACGACGCGCACGACCGGTAGTAGAACCGAATTCGTGACCACGCTCAGCCAGGCGGGTACCCACTTCACAATCCAGCTCAGTCGGGAACGGACCGCCACCTACACGCGTGGTGTAAGCTTTGGTAATACCCAGGATGTAATCCAGGTACAGAGGGCCAAAACCACTACCGGTAGACGTACCACCCGCAGTTGTATTGGAAGAAGTTACGTATGGGTAGGTACCGTGGTCGATGTCCAGCAGGGAACCCTGTGCACCCTCGAACATGATGCTCTCGCCCGCTTTACGCAGGTCGTGCAGCATCGCGGTAACATCAGCAACCATCGGACGCAGCTGCTCACCCATTTCCAGCGCTTCTTTCAGAACCGCATCGTAATCAACGGTTTCAACTTTGTAGAAGTGCTCCAGCTGGAAGTTGTGGTATTCCATCACTTCCTTCAGCTTCGCAGCAAAACGCTCGGTGTCCATCAGGTCACCCAGACGCAGGCCACGACGTGCTACTTTATCTTCGTACGCAGGACCGATACCACGACCGGTAGTACCAATCTTGGAGTTACCACGCGCTTTTTCACGCGCCTGATCCAGTGCTACGTGGTAAGGCAGAATCAGAGGACAAGCAGGGCTCAGACGCAGACGCTCACGAACAGGAACGTTCGCTTCTTCCAGACCACGAATCTCTTTCAGCAGTGCTTCCGGTGACAGCACTACGCCGTTACCGATCAAACAAGTTACGTTCTCACGCAAAATACCGGACGGGATCAGATGCAGTACAGTCTTCTCCCCATTGATAACCAGTGTGTGACCAGCATTGTGCCCGCCCTGGAAGCGCGCTACAGCAGCAGCCTGATCAGTCAGCAGATCTACGATCTTGCCTTTACCTTCATCACCCCACTGGGTACCCAGAACAACGACGTTTCTACCCATTGTTGCCTTCTTGAGATTAGTCATTAATCGAAACGAGGTTACAGACCTTTAACGGTCCACTCACCATTTTCCAGCACCAGCTCGGCGCTGCTATTCGCTGGCTGATCATCACCAGACAGCGTCTGAATCACCCGCACGCCCTGCGCACGCAATTCATTGATTTTGTACAGCAACGCCACATCCTCACCCGCCGGTGCAACCACCACAGAGGCCTTGTCGCGCTGAGAAGCCGCCAGATCAACCAGCGTCTTCAGATCCGCACTAAAACCGGTCGCCGGACGTGCACGCCCGAAATCCTGACCGATGTCGTCATAACGCCCGCCTTTTGCCAGCGCCTGACCGTATGCAGGCGTATACGCCGCAAATACGATACCTGTGTGGTAGTTATAACCACGCAGTTCACTCAGATCGAAGTAGAGATCCAAATCCGGGAAACGTTTCGCCACACGTGCTGCCAACTGCTCCAGATAGTCGATACCATCCAGCACCATCTGTGGCGCATCAACGAACAGCGTCTTGGCACGCGCCAGCACATCAATACCACCATGCAGACGCGGCAATTCTGCCAAACGATCCAGCAGACGCGCATCGACGTCCAGCGTGTTCAGGAAACGCTCCAGTTCAGGCAGCGCTTTACGCTGCAACATGCTCTGGTATTCGGCCTGTTCCGCACTGCTCAGACCTGCATCCTCCATCAGACCACGGAAAATACCCACGTGCCCCAGATCCAGGCTCAGCTCGCTATCGGCACCTGCGGTCTGCAGGGTTTCGATCATCAGCGCAATGACTTCCACATCGCTGTCGAGACCAGCATGACCGAACAGCTCCGCACCAATCTGCAGCGGGTTACGGGACGCCAATGGCTGAGTGGAGCGAGCGTGCAGCACGGAGCCGCAATAGCAAAGGCGACTTGCCCCTTCGTTACGCATACGGTGCGCATCGATACGGGCAACCTGTGTAGTAATATCAGCACGGATACCCAAGGTATGGCCGCTCAACTGATCAGTCAGCTTAAAGGTATTGAGGTCCAACTCACCACCGAAACCGGTCAGTAACGCGTCCAGATGCTCCATCAAAGGCGGCATCACCAGGTCATAACCCCAACTATCAAACAGATCCAGCAAACGGCGACGCATCGCCTCGATCTGGCTCGCTTTTGGTGGAAGGATATCTTTTACACCTTCCGGCAAGAGCCAACGATCTGCCAACGCCATGCAGTACTCCACAGATTTAAATCGAAATTAATTGATCAAATAAAGGATCACGGTGCCCAGCACCATACTCGCCAGCCCCATGATCCGCAGGGTTCGGTTATCCACAAGTGACAGCTGCTGTACCAAGTTACGCCACCGCTGCGGATAGAGAAACGGGATAATCCCCTCAAGCACCAACATCATGCAAAAACCGATTGCGAGATGATGTAGAAACTCCGATGACATAGGCAGTCCGCCGAATTCGAAACCCCACTAACACAAAAAAACCGGGCAAAACCCGGTTGACGTATTCTACCACGGAATCGCGATTATTCGAGACCCGATTGAGTGTTTTTTGTTAAGAAGCCTGCGAGTTGCCCGATAGGCCGATACCCGCAGACTTCTTAACCAATAGCCTTACTGTGCAGCAGCTGGTGCAGCCGGCTCACTCAGGTACTTGAAGAAGTCACTGTCTGGCTTCAGCACCATCATGTCACCGCTGCCTTTAAAGGATTCGCGGTATGCCCGCAGGCTACGGTGGAACGAGTAGAACTCTGGGTTACGCTGATACGCTTCGGCGTACACGTTCGCCGCAGTCGCATCACCTTCACCTCGAATCAGCTCAGACTCACGGTAGGCTTCTGCTTCGATAACGGTTTTCTGACGATCCGCATCCGCGCGGATACCTTCCGCCAGCTCCTTACCACGTGCGCGCAGTTCACGCGCTTCACGCTCACGCTCGGTACGCATACGTTCGTATACGGAGTCGGATACCGCTGGCGGTAGATCGATACGCTTTACACGCACATCCACCACTTTGATACCAAACTCAGCTTCAGCAATTGCACTCAAGCTGTCGGTCAGCTCTTTCATCAACTGCTCACGCTCACCAGAGACCACTTCCGTTACGGTACGCTCACCGAACTGGTTACGCAGACCGGTATCAACCCGGTCAGACAGCAGTTTCGCCGCTCGGAACTCATCACCGGAAGTTGCAGTGTAGAATTTTTCTACGTTATCAATTTTCCACTTTACGAAGGAATCCACTTCCAGACTCTTCTTCTCCAGTGTCAGATAGGACTGTGGCGCCGCATCCAGTGTCAGAACACGACCGTCGAACAGTCGCACATTGTTCATGATCGGTACGCGGAAGTGCAGACCAGGCTCAAGATCCGGGTTTACCACCTCACCAAACTTCAGCATTACGCCGCGCTCGGTCTCTTTAACAATAAATATGGAACTGTAGCCGATGAACACCGCAAGAGTTACGACGATCAGGGAAATCATAGATGAAGGTTTCATTAACGGCCCTCCCTGCGAGTATTCAGTTGACGTTGACGAAGCTGGTTGATTACCTGGTCAGTGACTTCACGCAGGCTCTCATTATCCAGACGCACCGGGCGGTTCACATCAATGCGAGGCATAGATGATGCCGCAGAGGACTGGCTCAGTTTATCCAGCGGCAGGTACATCATGTTGTTACCGCCTTCCACATCAACCAGCACTTTCGGGCTTTTCGCCAGGACTGATTCCATTGTATCAAGATACAAACGTTCGCGGGTTACTTCTGGCGCTTTCTCATACTCGGTCAGCAGCGCGGTGAAACGTTGGGATTCACCTTCCGCCTTCGCGATCACCTCTTCGCGGTATGCGTTCGCCTCTTCCAGCATACGCTGGGCCTGACCACGCGCTTCCGGAATGATGCCGTTAGCGTAGGCTTCCGCCTCGTTCTTCACTCGCACCTCGTCCTCACGCGCACGGATCACGTCGTTAAACGCATCCTGCACCTGACTCGGTGCTTTCGCCTCTTTCACGTTGACCTTGGAGATCTGCAGACCGGTCTGGTAATCATCCATGTAGCCCTGCAAACGTTCCTGCACCTGAACAGAGAGCAACTCACGGCCCTGGGTCAGAATGGAGTGCATGTCGGTAGAACCTACCACGTGACGCAGCGCGGATTCTGCCGCATGGGACAGACTGCCCTCAGGGTCACGTACACTCAACTGGAAGTCTTTCGGATCCGTGATCACGTACTGAACCGCCATATCCACATCAACGATGTTCTCATCCTTGGTCAGCATCAACGCACGGTGGGTGCGGGTACGAACCTGAGTGACGTTCACTTTCTGAACTTCATCGATCAGCGGTGGGTTCCAACGCAGACCCGGACCAACCGTGTCAGAGTACTTACCCAAACGCAGCACGACACCACGCTCCTGCTGGTCAACGGTATAGAAACCCATACCTGCCCACAGCAGCGCTGCCAATACAGCCAGAATAATAAAGAAACCGGAACCGGATGCAGAACCAGAACCAGAGCCTCCGCCGTTACCGCCGAAACCTCCGCTGTTTGGTTTTTTACCGGAACCACCAAAAATTCCATTCAGGCGATCCTGAAGCTTTCGCAGAGCCTCATCCAGATCAGGTGGTCCCTGATCGCCGCCACCATTGCCGCCGCGGTTATTGCCACCACCGCCCCAAGGATCGTTATTCTTGCCGTTACCACCCGGCTCATTCCAAGCCATTACGTGTCTCCGTTCCAAAAGCTTGATTCGCTGAGGAAATTTTAGGTAGCCCCATATTACTGTGCAAGCATCAATTGCATTTATCGACAATAATCGACTATTTGCTAAATACCCACAGCACAGGTTTCACCCGACCATTTAATGATGGACCTCAACTGAACAATAGCGTTCAGCCGGAATATCCAACCGACTTAAAAGTTGAAGCAGATCTTTTTTCTGCAACCGGACCTCCAGTTGCATGTGCCCCAGATCATCGTAGGACTCGTTCAGCACCGCCCCCTGTTCATACAGTCTGGCACGCAAACTGCCGTCCCGTGGAGAAAGGCTGATCGTTTCATGATATACGTCATCGGCAAGCAATTCGTTCACTGCTTGCAGCAATAGTTCTGTACCCGCACCAGTCTGAGCCGACACCCACACCCTTACCGGACGACCTTCATCGTCGCGATCGATACGTGGCGCCTGGCCTTCGAGCAGGTCCAGTTTGTTGTATACCTGCAACTGCGGGATTTCATTCGCACCGATCTCTCGCAGTACGTTATCAACCTCACGCATGTTGTCATGCCGCTCATCGTCAAAACAATCGATCACATGCAACAGCAAGGTCGCCTCTGTGGTCTCCTGCAGGGTCGCACGGAACGATTCCACCAGTTTATGCGGCAGATGGCGAATAAAACCTACTGTATCCGCAAGGATCGCAGGACCTGCATCTTCCAGCTCAACGCGACGCAGGGTCGGATCAAGCGTTGCGAACAACTGGTCTGCTGCGTAGATATTAGATTCAGTGATCTGATTAAACAGGGTCGACTTGCCCGCGTTGGTATATCCCACCAGTGATACCGTAGGTATCTCAGACCGCTGACGGGAACGACGTCCCTGATCACGTTGTTTACGCACCTTATCCAAACGTTTGTGGATACTTTTGATGCGCGCACGCAGCATACGGCGGTCACTTTCCAGCTGGGTTTCACCCGGACCACGCAGACCGATACCACCTTTCTGTCGTTCAAGGTGGGTCCAGCCTCGCACCAGACGGGTTGACATATGTTCCAGCTGCGCCAGCTCAACCTGCAACTTACCCTCGTGGGTACGGGCCCGCTGCGCAAAGATATCGAGGATCAGACCGGTACGATCCAGTACACGACATTTGATCTCGCGCTCGATGTTTCGTTCCTGGGCAGGACTCAGGGCATGGTTGAAGATGACGAGTTCAGCACCGTGCATATTCACCAAGGAGCGCAGCTCCTCCAGCTTACCGGCACCGATAAAAAATTTAGGACTGGGTTGGGCTCGGGACCCCGTCAAGAATTCGACGGGGTCGGCACCTGCAGATAGCGCAAGCTCTTCGAGCTCTCGGGGACTTTCCTGATCGGCCTCATCGGCCAGATCAACATGTACTAAAATGGCGAGTTCGCCAGATTCGGGACGCTCGAAGAACAATTACGACCTCAGCTGGCAGACTTAGGCTCTTCCGCAGGTGGCAGCTTAACTGGACGCGCCGGAACTACGGTTGAAATAGCATGTTTGTATACCATCTGGCTGACAGTGTTCTTCAGCAGAATGACAAACTGGTCAAATGATTCGATCTGACCCTGCAACTTAATACCATTCACCAAGAAAATGGATACAGGCACCCTTTCCTTACGCAGAGCGTTCAAATAAGGGTCTTGTAAAGATTGCCCTTTTGACATTACAAACTCCTTCCTGAAAAAATTTTCGTTATATATTTGTTTATAATTTTTTACGGCTGTACTACAAAACACCTGCATTTTAGACCACAGGCACATTTTTTAGCAGCCAGCCTGTCATTATATAATGACCGAGTTAACCAATTTCAAGGCTTTATCCGTAATATCTCGATCATTTGTATCCAACCAGTTCAGATTTTCCCAACTTCGTAGCCAGGTAATCTGTCTTTTTGCTAACTGGCGGGTCGCTACAATCCCTTTGTAGCGCATGGTTTCATAATCCCATTGTCCGGAAAAATACTCCCACATTTGGCGATAACCAACACAACGAACCGATGGCATCGACAGCTCCAGGTCACCACGCTCCCACAATGCACGCACTTCCGCTTCAAAGCCCTGCTCCAGCATGATATCGAAGCGCTGCTCAATACGTTCATGCAGCACAGAGCGCTCGGGCGGCATCACTGAAAGCGAGATCACCGGGCTATCCAGCTTTTGCGCCTGCTGCTCAGCCCAGAGTTCGGTCATGGAGCGACCGGTAATCTCGTACACTTCCAGTGCACGTTGCAGACGCTGTGAATCGTTCGGGTTCAAACGCTCGGCCGATTGCGGATCCACCTCAGCCAGGCGAGCATGGATTGCAGCCCAGCCCTTTTCCGCGGCTTCGTCCTCAATCCGTTTACGAACGACAGGATCAGCCTCCGGCAAGTTGGCCAGCCCGTTCAGTAGAGCATGGAAATAGAGCATAGTTCCGCCGGTCAGCAACGGAATTTTTCCCGCTTTGTGAATACGCTCGATCTCGGCCAGAGCATCGCTACGAAAATCCGCCGCCGAATAGGCTTCAGCCGGGTCACGCAGGTCGATCAGACGATGCGGGTATCGGGCCAGCATCTCCGCATCCGGCTTGGCGGTACCGATATTCATATCCCGATAGATCATCGCCGAATCCACGCTCACAATCTCACACGGCAAGCGGTCGTAGAGTTCCATCGCCAGTGCGGTTTTACCGGACGCGGTCGGCCCCATCAGAAAAACTATCGGAAGTTGGGTACTGCTCAACTTACTGACCTCGCATAAAGAGCTTGTCCAGATCAGCCATACTCAGCTGAGTCCAGGTTGGGCGGCCGTGGTTACACTGACCGCTACGTTCTGTCATCTCCATATCCCGCAGCAGTGCGTTCATCTCGGGAACGGTCAGCTGACGGTTTGCACGTACGGCACCATGACACGCCATGGTCGCCAGCAGTTCGTTGATATGGTTTTCAATTCGGTTACTCACACCGTACACCAGCATATCCGCCAGCACATCCCGCACCAGCTGCTCGACATTACCTTTGGCCAGCGACACGGGCACCTGACGGATCACCAGGGTTTCTTCCCCCATACGTGCCAGCTCGAAGCCCAGGCGCTTGAATACCTCTTGCTGCTCATCGGCGCAATCCGCTTCACGCTGACTCACGGCCATGCTCAGTGGTACTAACAGCGGCTGGCTGCGCACCACTTCGGTCTCGTAGGCTTTTTTCATGCGTTCATAGACGATACGTTCGTGCGCCGCATGCATATCCACGATCACCATACCCTGCTCGTTTTGCGCGAGGATATAGATACCGTGCATCTGCGCCACGGCATAACCCAGTGGTGGGCACTGCTCGCCGTTGCTTTCGGGCATAACCGGTGCCGCAGCGGCCGAGCCAGTCATTGGCTGCGCAAAGGCGGCGGGAGTTTCAACAGATTGCGATAAAGCTGGCGCGACAACCTGAGCATCTTGGTCACTATCCGGATGCAGGGATGCATAACGCCCAATCTGGTCGGCAACACCTCCGGCTGTTGGACGCGGAGACGCATTAAATGACATCCGCCCCTGCTCAAAGGTCATCGGCGCAGGTTGTGAACTGTCCGGCACCTGACCGGCCGGGCTGCTCAGATTGCCTGCTGGGGTGGACTGTGCCGCAACCTGCTCGTCCGGCCGCGCATCGGCAATGACCCGATGGATGGTGCGGAACAGGAAGTCATGCACCAGGCGACTTTCACGGAAGCGCACTTCATGCTTGGTCGGGTGTACGTTCACGTCCACCAGCGCCGGATCCAGCTCCAGATACAGCACATAGGCCGGATGACGCCCATGGTAGAGCACATCCTGATACGCCTGACGTACCGCATGGGAGACTACCTTATCGCGAATAATACGACCGTTCACAAAGAAGTACTGCAGATCCGCCTGACTGCGGGAGAAGGTTGGCATACCGATCCAACCCCACAGACGTAACCCGGACGCCGCCGCTTCCATATCCACTTTCATGGCGTTATCCACAAAGGCGGAACCACACACGGAGGCAATACGGCGCTCGCGTTCGATCTCGCTGGCTGCCTGGCGCAACTGATGGATCACCTTACCGTTGTGGCGCAGCTGGAAACCCACATCAAAGCGGGCCAGGGCCTGACGTTTTACGACTTCTTCCAGGTGCTTAAATTCCGTCTTTTCTGTTTTCAGAAACTTGCGGCGTGCCGGTGTATTGAAGAACAGGTCACGCATCTCCACCGTTGTACCTTCGGGGTGCGCGGCCGGAGCCAGCACCGAATCCATCTCACGCCCTTCGGTCTGCACCTGCCACGCGGCATCCCCCCCTGCCTGACGGGAGGTCATGGTCAAACGTGACACGGAACTGATACTCGCCAACGCCTCACCGCGGAAGCCCAAGGTTGAAACCGCTTCGAGATCTTCCAGCTCATAGATCTTGGAGGTTGCGTGACGACTCAGCGCCAACGGCAGATCGTCCTTGGCGATACCACCGCCGTTATCACGGATACGGATCAGCTTCACGCCGCCCTGTTCGATCTCCAGGTCGACCTTATCTGCGCCGGAATCGATGCTGTTTTCCAGCAATTCTTTAACAACGGATGCGGGGCGTTCAACAACCTCACCCGCCGCAATCTGGTTGGCCAGCCGCGGCGAAAGCAGATGGATTCGTTTCATGTAGGGAACCTGGATTAACTCGAAGGAATTCGCAGCACCTGACCCACACGGATACGGTCAGTGGTCAGTTTGTTGGCGTCGCGTAGCGCTTTCAGCGGTACGCCGTTACGTGATGCGATCACAGACAGGGTATCACCCCGCACAACTTTGTAGGTGCGTGCGGAAGGTGAAGATGTTTGCGCCTCAGCAACGTAGGTCATCATCGGCGGCTTACGGGCAAAATGGGAGGTAATCCCAGCGTGAATCGCCTTGGCCATCTGCCGCTGATAGCTGCGCGTTTTCAGCTTTTTCGCTTCGCCCGGGTTGGAGATAAAGCCGGTTTCCACCAGCAATGATGGAATATCCGGTGATTTCAGTACCACAAAACCCGCCTGCTCCACCGTAGGCTTGTGCATACGGGCAAAGCGGGAGATGTTCTTGTGAATGTTCTTGGCCACCTGGCGGCTGTCGGAACGGCTGGCGGTCATCGACATATCCAGCAACACACCGGCCAGTACGTCGTCCTTGTCTTCCAGGCTCACACTGCCCACACCACCGATCAGGTCGGCGCTGTTCTCTTTGCGCGCCAGCCAGCGGCCCACTTCACTGGATGCGCCACGCGGCGACAACACCCACACCGATGCCCCGCGGGCACGGGCGTCTTTAAAGGCATCCGCGTGGATGGAAACAAACAGATCAGCGTTCTGCTTACGGGCTTTTTTGGTACGGCCGCGTAGGCTGATGTAGTAGTCGCTGCTGCGGGTTAACACCGCTTTGTAACCCGGAGTTTTGTCGAATAGTTTTTTAAGGTCCTTGGCGATTGCCAGCACGACATCCTTCTCACGCACGCGGCCGGGTCCGATAGCTCCCGGGTCATCGCCGCCATGACCGGCATCGATCGAAACAATAATGTCGCGCACTTTGCCGGTCGACTGCGGTTTATACACCGCCTTTTTCACCACCTGCGGTTTGTCTTCATCGTAGAGATCGACCACCAGACGGTGACCGTATTGCTGATTCGGCTTCAGAGCAAAACTCTTTGGTCGCACCGCGCGCTTCATGTCCAGCACGATACGCAGTTGCTTACCGTTTTTGCCTTTGCGAATCTGCTTGATCGGGCTTTTGCTGAGCGCCAGTTTGGAGATATCGGCACTCATGGTGGAGGAATCCACATCGAGTACGATGCGATCCGGCTTCTTCAGGGTAAAGATTTTGTGATCCGCAGGACCGGACAGGTCAAACACCAGACGTGCATGATCCGGTGCCAACCAGATACGCACATTCTTTACATTTGCCGCATGCACCGCTGACACGCCGAAGCAGAGTATCAGCAGCAATACTGTTCTAAAACCTGTCAGAAAAGCCGTCATCCTGATCTTTTACGTTGTTTGCTCCAAGAGTTTATCGGCCAACTGCTGGCCAAACTGAGTCTCCGGTTGCCATTCGATGCGTCGCCCCTGCCCTTCAACAGTGATGGACAACGTCAGATCGGGTTTTGGCAGGATCCCCGCGCCCTTATCGGGCCACTCAATCAGACACAGTGCCTGATTGTCAAAATAATCACGAATACCCAGATACTCAAGCTCTTCCGGGTCCGCCAGACGATACAGGTCAAAATGGTAGACCATATTCTCGGCCAGCTCGTAGGGTTCCACCAGCGTATAGGTCGGACTCTTAACCGCACCTGTATGTCCAAACGCCTGCAACACCCCACGACATAGGGTAGTTTTCCCCATTCCCAGGTCTCCCTGCAGGAATACCACGCCCTGGCCTTTGCTGGCTTTTGCCAGATCGCTGCCAAAAGCCACCATCGCCGCTTCGTCGGCTAACACTCGCTGATACTGCATCTGAACTCTATGTTCCGTTAAGGCTACTAAATTTACATTAAGGCTACTGTCCGTTGATCACATGGGGCAGCGCTGTGATCAGGTCGGTCGCCACCATACCACGTTCGCCCTGGTACTCAGCAACGCGATCGGCGGCCATCGCATGAAGGTACACCCCCATACGTGCTGCATCGACCGTTCTCAGTCCCTGCGCCCACAAGGCGCCTATGATACCCGAAAGTACATCGCCCATCCCACCGGTCGCCATGCCCGGATTGCCTTTATCACACAGATACAGTGCATCGCCGTCGGTCACCAGCGATCCAGCTCCTTTCAACACCACGGTACCACCGCAGGCTCGCTGCAGACGTTCAATTGCCAGGAAACGGTCTTCCTGCAGATCCGATACAGGGCTGTCGAGCAAACGTCCGGCTTCGCCCGGGTGTGGGGTCAGTATCCAGTTATCCCTGCTGAAGCGCTCAACATCCCACTGACAGATCAGGTTCAGAGCATCCGCATCCACCACCAGCGGATTATCTGTCGCCAGAATCCGCTGCAGCATCGCCTGTCCCCAGGCACCCTGCCCCAGGCCGGGACCCACTACGATCACATCAGCATTTTTCAGCATTGGCTCCAGCTGTCCTGCACTGCTTATCCCGTGTGTCATCACCTCAGGAATACGCACCAGGGCCGCGGGAACATGTTCAGGTCGCGTAGCAAGCGTGATCAAGCCGGCGCCAGTGCGAGCGGTCGCTTCCGCAGCCATCAAGGCAGCACCACCCATGCCCAGATCACCACCTACAATCAGCACCCGGCCATTTGTACCCTTGTGGGCTGATCGAGCACGGCCAGGCAACAGCTCTTCCCGATCACTGCGGGACGTGCGGAAGGCATTCACAGGTACCTGTTCGTACACCTCTTCCGGCAGTTTCAGGTTATCGAAATAGAGCTGACCAACATGGTCCACTGCTTCGTGGGTCAATAAGCCCTGCTTCACACCAATAAAGGTGACTGTGCAATCGGCACAGACCGCACTGCCCAACACAGAACCGGTATCAGTGCACAGTCCAGACGGGATATCTACGGCCAGGACCGGCTTGCCGCTGCGATTCAACTGATCGATCGCCTGCCGTGCGCTGCCGCGCACTTCGCCACCGAGACCGGTACCCAACATGGCATCTACCACCACATCACCGGTGAACGGCATTCCCGGGCGGTAATATTCCACATCGATATTCTGTTCCAACATCCAGCGCCATGCTTCCAGCGCTTCACCGCGTAGGCGATCTGCAAAACCATCATCACCCAGACAGATAACCTGCACGTCGATACCGCGGGTTTTCGCCAGCACGGCCATCACAAAACCGTCGCCGCCGTTGTTACCGCCACCACACAACAAAGTCAGCCGTTCCAGATCAGACCAGCGCTCTTGCAGCACCACAAACGCCGCATGCCCCGCACGCTGCATCAATTTGAAACCCGGAATCCCAAATTGTTCGATAGCCGTACGGTCAAGGGCGCGGCTCTGCTCAGCCGTGTATAATGTGGCCGGCAGTTTGGTTCGGTCGAGTGACATGGTTCAGACTCCAGTACAGATTACAGTGGTGCGGATATATCAGTGTTCCTGCCTCATTATAAATCAACGCAAGCTAAACAACGTTAGTCCGAGCATCATAAGTCCGAGCAACAGCAGCAACCACTATGCCATCTTCAGCCCCAGAACAACTTAACCAACTCGCCCAGGATATAAAGACCTGGGCGCAGGAGCTGGGGTTCCAGCAGTGCGGTATCACCACACCCGACCTGAGCGAGCACGGGGATAATCTCAAAGCCTGGTTGGACGCGGGTTATCAGGGGCAGATGGACTACCTGAACAACCACTTCGAAAAACGGCTAGATCCGACCCTGCTGGTGCCGGGCACCCAACGTATCATCTGTGTACGTATGGACTATATGCCGGAAAACACCCGCAAGCTGGATACCCTGAGCAATTCCGACAAGGGCTATGTAGCCCGTTATACCCTGGGTCGCGACTACCACAAGCTGATGCGCAAGCGCCTGACCCAGTTGGGCAAGCGCATCGCCGAGCAGGTCGACGAACTAGGCTACCGTGCATTTGTGGACAGCGCCCCGGTACTGGAACGCCCGCTGGCGCAGAAAGCGGGTATCGGCTGGATTGGCAAACACGGCCTGGTGCTCAACCGCGAAGCAGGCTCCTGGTTTCTGCTGGGTGAACTGTTTATCGACCTGCCTCTGCCAATCGATCCTCCGGAACTCGAAAACCACTGCGGTCGCTGCACCGCCTGTATCGATGTCTGTCCGACAGAGGCCTTTCCACAGCCGGGCGTATTGGACGGCAGCCGCTGCATCTCTTACCTAACCATCGAGTTAAAGGGCAACATCCCCGAAGAACTTCGCAGCAAGATGGGCAACCGCATCTTTGGCTGCGACGATTGCCAGATGATCTGTCCCTGGAACCGCTTCTCCCACTTCACCCAGGAAGCGGACTTCTACCCGCGAAACGACCTGGACGATGCAGACCTGCTTGAACTGTTCAACTGGGATGAGGAGACCTTCCTGAAACGGACCGAAGGCTCAGCAATCCGTCGTACCGGCCACGAGGGCTGGCTGCGCAATATCGCAGTGGCGCTGGGAAATGGTCTGGGCGGAGAAACGGTGATCTCGGCGCTAAACACCAAACTGGATCATCCGTCAGAGGTTGTACAAGAGCATGTACGTTGGGCGCTCGACCGGCTGCAGCAGGGAGATACGCCCCAGCCGCTGCCGATTCTGTCTCATCCGGGTGTGAGACGGGTAAAGGACTAAACCTTCTACATTAAGCTTCGAGCTTAAAGAAAACTTCGCGGTAGTGGCGCAGCTCCTCAATGGAGTCACGGATATCATCCAGTGCCAGGTGCGAACCTTTTTTCTGTACACCATCCAGCACTTCCGGTCGCCAACGGCGGGCAATCTCTTTGATGGTGCTTACATCCAGATTGCGGTAGTGGAAGAAACTCTCCAGCTCCGGCATATGGCGGTATAGGAAACGGCGGTCCTGACCGATGCTGTTACCACAGATCGGGGAGGCACCTTTATCCACATGCTCCAGCAGGAACTCGATGGTACGCTGTTCCGCTTCGCGCTCATTGATGGTGCTGTCTTTTACTCGCTGGGTCAGGCCGGATTTACCGTGCTGATTGGTACACCACTCATCCATCGCGTCCAGCACTGAGTCCGGCTGATGGATCGCCATGGTTGGCCCCTCTGCGATAATGTTCAGATTGGCATCGGTTACGATGGTGGCGATCTCGATGATGTAATCGTTGTCCGGGTCCAGGCCCGTCATCTCCAGATCGATCCAAACCAGGTTGCTGTTACGCACGCCGTCACATCCTCCACTCGATTATTTAGCCTTCCCTGACCGGCACCACGGATTTTTGTAATTATCCCCGCCGTACCAAAAGGCTCGTTAATATTTTTCTATGGGTTAGAATACCTTAGCTTAGTGGTTTAGCCACCCCGACAATAGACGAAATTGTAGTTTGCATCGTCTGTTCCTGGCCCGGCAGACCGATCCCAAGACAAATAGGTAGTCCACAGCTGTTGCATGGCAAAACGTAAACTGACCCGCCGCCAGGCCTGGCGTATACAGAAAATTCAAGATGAGCGCGCCGCACGCGCCGCCAAAAAAGATGCCTCGATTGACGAGCAGCTGGACGGTGGTGACCTGGGCCCCGAGCAACACGGCCTGATCATCTCCCACTTTGGCCGCCAGGTCGACGTGGAAGCCAGCGAAGGCGAACGCCAGGGCGAGATCATCCGTTGCCATATGCGCACCAACCTGGGACAACTGGTGACCGGTGACCGCGTAATCTGGCGTGCTAATCCCGACGGCGGTGTGGTGGTAGCCAAGCTGGACCGCAAAACCGAGCTGGTACGCCCGAACCCTTACGGCGAAATGAAACCGGTGGCAGCCAACATCGACTACATCGTACTCACCATCGCAGTAGAACCACTGGCACATGCCAACCTGATCGACCGCTATCTGGTCGCCGCCGAGCTGAGCGGTATCGAGCCGGTTATCCTGCTCAACAAAACAGACCTGCTCACCGACAAAAACCGCAAGCGCATCGATACCATGCTGGAGCGCTACCAAAGCATCGGTTACCGCGTCCTGCACGCTTCCTCTTCCACCCAGGACGGCCTCAATGAACTGAAGACCCACCTGAAAGACCGCATCAGCGTTTTTGTTGGTCAATCTGGCGTCGGTAAGTCATCTTTAATTAATGTTTTGCTGCCAGGTGTCGATCTAAAGGTAGGTGAGCTGTCGGAACAGACACGCAAGGGCCGTCACACCACCACAACAGCCCGTCTTTTTCATTTCCCTGACGGTGGTGACCTGATAGATTCACCAGGGATACGCGAATTTGGACTCTGGCATATCGATCCTGATCAGTTGATCGATGGCTTCAGGGAGCTACGAGAACACACCGGGCACTGTCGGTTCCGTGATTGCAAACACGAACAGGAACCGGGCTGTGCACTGAAAGATGCCATTGCGGAAGGCAAAATCAGTGAAGCACGCTGGCAGAGCTTCAGGCACATCCTCGCGTCACTGGATGAGCAGTAGAGCGCCATAGTAACCGAGGGCAGTTGAGCAACGGACGAAGGCCGATGAGTTTGCAGGAATCGCCACAGGATCTGGGCGGCTGGATCCATTATCTGAAAGATAAGACTCTGCCGGTGCGCGGCAGCGTTAAGCAGCGCCTGTTACAAGCTGTGGAGAGTGACGCCACCACCCTGCAGACGCTTTGCAATCTGATCAAATCAGACCCGGTGGTCTGCCTGCACCTGGTACGTGTGGCCAACAAACTGCACAGTGAAAAAGGCTCTGCCGTGACCAGCATCGAACACGCGGTGCACTCCCTCGGCTTTGACCGTATCCAGCAGACCATCGAACAGCTGGAGCTGATCCGCCTGAACGCGGGCTCGGTCTCCCACAAACTTTTCTTCCGTTCCACCGCCAACAGCCACCACGCCTCCATTCAGGTACGCGAATGGCTGAAGGGCAAAGGCAACGTCTTTGCCGAAGAGCTACAGCTGGCAGCATTGCTCTACGGTATTGGCCACTGGATGATGTGGCTGCACGCACCACTGCACATGAGCCTGATCCACCAGAAGATTCGCGAGAAAGACGTGGATGTTGTGCTGGCGGAAACCGACGTGCTGGGTTGTACCATCCAGCAGATCTCACACGATCTGGCGATGGAGTGGGGCCTGCCGGAACTGGTGATCGAAAGCCTGGATCATGAAACGTCCCCGGGTCGCGACATTATCGACCTGATGCATCGCCGCTCCCTGAAAGATCCAACCATCGACGATGAAGAGCGCCGTGAACTGAACCACCTGGTGCAGCAAAAGTACTTCCCGGTCAAACTCTCCAACTGGTTGGCGATCACCGCTGCGTTTGGCTGGCGTCAGAAAAAGACCAAACAGCTGAGCATGATCATTAGCGACTACCTGTGCGAACACACCGCCGAGGTCGTAGGCAAACTGCATCAGAACTGCGCCACCGCCGCCCGTATCTACAATGTGCCAGGCACCCTCTCCCACGCAACCGAACTCATTATGCTCGAGTCGGACCTGGTACCAAGCTACAAGATCACCCCTAAAGAATTGAAAAGCGTGGTGATCGAGTGTCCACGACCGTCGGTTGAGCAGATACGCCTGCGTTCCCGTCCGGAAGAACAGGAAATTATCCGTACGGCCTATGCGCCGGTGGAGATCGAGTTTAAGAACGAAGAGCTGTTCAAGAAGCTGGCGGTCGCCTTTATCAAGGGTTCCCCCAAGATCAAAACCCAGGGCCATGTCCTGCAGTGCATACATAAAGCACTAGCAGACGGCCTGGGTATGCGCCACGTGACCCTGCATCGGGTGCACAACAGTCAAATGGCTACGGCCCTTTCATCCGGCCTACCAAAAGACAACGCCCTGGCCAGCTACCGTTTTGACCTGGAGATCCCAAGTATCTTCAAGCGTCTGTGTGATAAACCCGGTTATCTCTGGATCACACCACAAACCCGTGAAAAGACCATCAATGCCCTACCGGAAAGCTACCACAGCTTTATCCCGGAGAGCGGTGCCATCCTGATGTCGCTGTTCGACGGAGACCAACCCGTGGCGATTGTGCATGCGGATAACCGCGACCATGCGATCGACGATTTCCACAACAAACGCACCCGTTATATCTACACGGCAGCCGGACAAGCCTTCAAAAACCTGACCACGAGCAATTCCATGAGCAGTTGAGGAAGCTGAGATTCCTGCCACTTTGCTATATGATGCGGTTCATAGAGTTATTTTCGGAACCGTTGTATGAGTTTACCTCTTGTAATCGAAGCAGCAGAATTGGCAGAAAACCTGTCCAATCCTAACCTGCTGATCATTGATCTGTCCGACGAAGAGACCTACAACCAGGGTCATATTCCCGGTGCAGTGCGTGTCGATAGCTCCCGACTGATGTTGGGTTCCGGTCCTGTACCCAACAAGCTACCCACCGCCGAACAACTTAGCGCCCTGTTCTCTGATCTGGGCCTGACTGCAGACACCCATGTGGTGACCTATGACAACCAGATGGGCCCACTGGCGGGTCGTATGATCTGGACCCTCAACCTCGTGGGACACCAGAACTGCTCGTTCCTGAACGGCCAGCTACCCGCTTGGCTTGAAGCGGGCCAACCTCTGGAAACAACCGCAAACACCCGCGAACCCAATCAGTTTTCGGCACAGATCGATACGGACTATGTAGCCGATGTTGCGTATATCAAAGACCACCTGCGCGATACACACACCGTAATCTGGGATGCCCGCTCCGGCGAGGAATTCCGTGGTGAGAAGATCGTGAACGCGCAGAAAGGAGGACACATTCCCGGCGCCCGCCTGTACGAGTGGACCAATGTGATGGTTGCTCCGGGCAGCGACACCCGCCTACGCCCTGCTGCTGAGATCCTGGCCGAATTGGACCGCCTCGGCATCAGCACCGATAAGGAAGTAATCACGCACTGCCAGACCCATCGCCGTTCGGGCCTCACCTATCTGGCAGCCAAACACCTGGGCTTCAGGAAGATCCGCTGCTACGACGGCTCCTGGTTCGAGTGGGGTAACCTGCCCGATACACCGGTCGAACAGTAATCAGTTCTAACCGTACTACCGAATTCAGTCATTAACGGATACACAACCTTGAAAGACACACTCTTTATCTTGATGCAGCATATCCTGCCGCAGCATCTGATTTCCCGTTTTGTAGGCCGTATCGCGGAATGCACCAATCCATGGGTTAAGAACACCTTTATCAAGTGGTTCGCCAAACGTTACAACATCAACATGTCCGAAGCGCTGGTTGAAGATCCGACCGCGTATACAAACTTCAACACCTTCTTCACCCGTGAACTGAAACCGGGTATCCGTCCGATCGATGCAGCGGACGACGCGATTGTCAGCCCGGCCGATGGCGCTGTAAGCCAGCTGGGTGATATCGAGCACGGCCGCATTTTCCAGGCCAAAGGCCGTGGTTACGGCCTGGCTACCCTGCTGGGTGGCGACCAGAAACTGGCTGACCAGTTTATCAATGGCTCCTTTGCCACCATCTATCTGTCCCCGAAGGACTATCACCGCGTACACATGCCGTTCACCGGCACGCTGCGTGAAACCATCTATGTGCCGGGCGACCTGTACTCCGTCAACCAGACCACTGCCGCCAACGTGGATCAGCTTTTTGCCCGCAACGAACGCCTGGTGGCTATCTTTGATACCGAGCGAGGTCCTATGGCGATGGTACTGGTAGGCGCGATGATCGTGGCAGGGATTGAAACCGTCTGGTCCGGTCACGAAGCACCACGCATCAAAGCACCTGTACGTACGGCCTTCCAGGCCGAGCCGCAGGAACCAATCACCCTGCAGAAAGGTGAAGAGATGGGCCGCTTCAAGCTAGGCTCAACCGTGGTGCTGCTGTTTGGTGAAGATGCTGTTAACTGGCAGGATCATCTGCAGGCGGACAGCCCGCTGCGCCTGGGCGAGCGCATTGCCACCAGCACTGCAGCTGCCGAGAACAGCAACGACGACAGCGCAGCCGCCTAATCCCTTACATTCTATCGGCTGTAGGTCGCGACAAAATGACCTAAAATTCGAGGGCGGAGCACAACCACTCCGCCCTCGAATATCAGATGGATAATGCACGAGAAGCTATGAGCAACTGGATTGAAAGCCTGCAAGCACAAGGCGCCGTGATCAACGCGGATAACACAGTCAGCCTGAACACCGATGCTAGCGGCGGTACGGTTATTCCACTGCTGCACCAGCGTGTTCTTACTGTTACCGGCCCGGACAGTGAAAAATTCCTGCAGGGTCAGCTGAGCTGCGACCTGGCACAGACCCGCGCCAGCGGTAGCTCAATGGGGTCCCACTGCAACATCAAGGGCCACATGATCAGCCTGTTCCGCGTAATTACTATCGCGGATGGTTTCATGCTCCGCCTGCACAACGATATCCACGATATCGCCGCTCAGACGCTGGGTAAGTACATCGTCTTCTCCAAGGCAGAGATCACGAAATCGGAGGATGCCGTTGTAGGTATCGGCTTGCAGGGTGAAAACGCTGCAGAGCTGGCGAAGATTGCCGTATCGGAACTGCCAGCAGAAACCAACGGCGTGAGCCTGCAAGGTGACCGCACTCTGGTCTCCGTGCCGGGTGGTCGCTACGAACTGTGGCTGCCACAGGAAGACGCGGTTGCACTGCTGCCTGACCTGCTGGCGGTGGGCCAGCTGGGCGACAGCAACGACTGGCTGCTCAGCGAAGTCCGCGCTGCTATCCCGGATCTGCGCACGGCGACCATTGAAGCTTTTATTCCACAGATGACCAACCTGCAGGCCCATGACGGCGTCAGCTTCACCAAGGGCTGCTACACTGGCCAGGAGATCGTGACCCGTCTGCAACACCGTGGCCAGCTGAAACGTCCGATGTATCGTCTGAAAGCTACCTGCGAAACTGTGCCCCAGGCGGGCGACACCGTATTCAGCGACAGCAAAGAAAATGCCGGCCAGGTGGTGATTGCTGCGCGCAATGAAGCCGGTGAATGCGAACTGCTGGCAGTGGTGATCAAGGAACAGGCCGACAACGATACTCTGCATCTGCAGTCACAGGACGGTCCGGTGGCAAGCGTTGAAGCACTGCCATACGAGCTTGATCCTAAGATGTTTGAGGCGAAAAACCGCCTCTAAGCATTCAAGCCTAAGATAAAAAACGCCCTGACTGGTTACAGTGCAGGGCGTTTTTTATGGTTCATCGTCAGACAGCGTGGAACCGGGAAAGCAACTAGGTTGCGAACCCCAACAGGCATAGGGCAATGTTGCGTCGATGTGTTGGGCATCGCTCCGCGATGGCCAACCTACGTTTTTTGCTCAGCTTTCATTCGCTTCAGGTGGCAACTGCCAGTTGATCGGCGCTTTGCCATGCTGCTGCAGGTAGTCGTTAGCTTGACTGAAGTGACGACAACCGAAGAAACCACGGTGCGCCGCCAGCGGTGACGGGTGTGGTGCCTTCAGCACCAGGTGGCGCTGGGTATCTATAAACGCCCCTTTTTTCTGTGCATAACTGCCCCACAATAGGAACACCACGTTCTCACAACGCTCATTCACCAGGTGGATCACCCGGTCGGTAAACTGCTCCCAACCCTGCCCCTGGTGGGACGCCGCCTGACTCTGCTCTACGGTCAGCACACTGTTCAGTAGCAACACACCCTGCTGTGCCCAGCTTTCCAGGTAACCATGGCCAACCGGTGCCACACCCAGATCGCTGTTCAACTCTTTGTAGATATTCACCAGTGACGGTGGAATCTTGATCCCCGGACGCACCGAGAAACAAA
This sequence comes from Pontibacterium sp., assembly GCF_964228735.1. Lineage (GTDB taxonomy): Bacteria > Pseudomonadota > Gammaproteobacteria > Pseudomonadales > Balneatricaceae > Pontibacterium. The sequence continues at coordinate 37,760 of NZ_CAXRBQ010000071.1, forward strand.
GACCGTGCGCCTGATCCGGCTGGTGATACGGGTCCTGCCCCAGGATCACCACCTTCACCTGATCCAACGGTGTGGTTTCCAGAGCATGGAACCATTTGGTCGAATGTGGATAGATCACTTTGCGCTGCGTTTTCTGCTCGTGCAGAAACTGCTTCAGGTTCAGCATATACGGCTGTTCAAACTCGACAGCCAACCCCTCTTGCCAGCTTGGCGCTGCTTCCAGAACCATACGTTCAGGACTCCCCACAATTCTTGTTTATCAGATCCGCTTTGGTCAGCACCTTGCGGTGCCAGAGTGAATAGTACCTTACTTTACCGGGTGCATGAGACACTACCCCAGAGATCAGGATCACCAATAAATAGATGCCTGACTGTGGTTCATCAAACAACCAGAATACCGTCGAGAGCAGGAGCAGTTTAAGAAAGATCGCCTGGCCCCTTAATTGCAGCAGCCAGATACCGTCCACATAAACCGCCATCGCCGCCATCAAGAGACCACTCAACACCGCCATCCAGAGATAGGGCATCCACTGGCTCTCGGGCAGGTGAAACAAATAGGCTCCCGCCAGCCCGGCGATCCCTATCAGGTGGAGCGTGCGCAAAGTGATGCTCAGCCAGCGTCGGCCCGGAAAATCACGCTTATCGATTGGGAATAACCAGCTCACTTGCACTCCTTTCTAACAATCGCAGTCCAACCTCTGATTGTAGAGGCAGATAACCGACTTCACGAGTAGTTTTCAGATGCGATATTTTCACACACGCAAACCCGCAGCAGCCACCTCATTACCTAGTCTAATGGGTGTTGAAAAAACGGAATTGGGGCAGATCAGTTAAAGCGAATACTGTTGTGGCAGGTCAACGCTATTCAGGACGAGACACAGGCACAAAAAAGGCCGCCCTGAGGCCACTGCTGTCCCATAGTTTTTGATCATAAAGGGATCCTCAGTTGAGGATCCCTTTTTTGCTTATCTGGTGGCTCTGGATTTAATAGCTCAACCAGTGGTTTTCGCTCAAATAAACTCACCTGACGTACCCGCATGATGCGTTGTACTGTCCAACCCTTTTTGGCGCAGTGACGAGAATATGCCACTAGCAGGTAGCTGATCCTGGCGATCCAGATCTGTGTCATCACTGCATTTTTAGAACTCCCTAAAAATGCCTTAATTTTCAGATTTTGCTTAATCGCTTTGAAGAAC
>NZ_CAXRBQ010000072.1:0-38328 GCF_964228735.1 Pontibacterium sp.
GTATGGCCCTGTTTCTCTACAATCAGCTTATCGGTCATCTTATATCTCCAATTCTTTTCCGCGGATTACAGCAGATCCGCTGCGTCCTGCATCAACACGCGACGTGCGACGATGACGCGCATAATTTCGTTGGTACCTTCCAGAATTCGGTGCACGCGATTGTCACGCACGTAACGCTCCATCGGATACTCTTTGATGTAGCCGTTACCCCCGAAGATCTGCAGTGCTTCGTCTGCAACATTGAAGCCCACATCGGTTGCAAAGCGTTTCGCCATGGCGCAGTAAGCGGTCTTGTCCGCGTGACCCGCATCCAGTTTAGACGCAGCCAGACGAACCATCTGACGCGCGGCCACCAGCTCGGTGGTCATATCGGCGATCTTGAACTGCAACGCCTGGAAGTTGGCCAACTCTTTGCAGAACTGCTTGCGCTCGTGCATGTAGTCACGGGCACGGTTCAGTGCAGCCTGTGCAGTACCAATAGAACAGGTCGCGATGTTGATACGGCCGCCATCCAGGCCTTTCATTGCGATCTTGAAGCCGTCACCTTCGTTACCCAGCAGAGCAGAAGCAGGTACCACAACGTCTTCAAAAGTAATCATTCGGGTTGGCTGGCTGTTCCAGCCCATCTTGTCCTCTTTACGGCCATATACGATGCCTTCAGATTTGGCATCAACCGCAAACGCGGAGATCCCTTTCGGGCCGTCTTCGCCGGTACGTGCCATCACCACCAGTACATCGGTGCTACCCGCGCCGGAGATGAAGATCTTGGATCCGTTGAGGATATAGTTGTCGCCTTCACGACGCGCAGTCGTTTTCAGAGACGCAGCATCTGAACCGGCATTCGGCTCGGTCAGACAGTAGGACGCCAGCTTCTGGCCAGCGGTTAGCTCAGGGCACCACTGTTGACGGGTATCTTCATTACCGAAGTCCGCAATCATCCAGGTTGCCATGTTGTGGATAGTGATGAACGCTGTGGTCGAGGTGCAGCCCATCGCCAGTTGTTCAAAGATAATGCTGGCGTCGAGGCGGCTCAGACCTAACCCGCCCACGTCCTCCGGTGAGTACAGGCCACAAAAGCCCATTTCACCCGCGGCACGCAGTACGTCTACCGGGAAAGTCTGTTCCTGATCCCATTCGGCGGCATGGGGTTCAAATTCGTTTTGTGCAAAAGCACGGGCCATGTCGGCGAATGCAATCTGGTCTTCGTTCAGCTCGAAATCCATCGCTCTCTCCTGATGAAAGGGAGTCGCGACATGTTGGCTACGTCGCGCTCCCTTTTTCGTTCTTGTTATATTGTCTGGTACGAATTACTTCAGATGGATGGTAGTGTTCACACCGGTGTCGATATCATCTTCGAACCAACGTGCAGTCACAGTCTTGGTCTCGGTGTAGAAGCGAACCGCCTGCTTACCGTAAGCGTGCTGGTCACCGTAGAAAGACTTACGCCAGCCGGTGAAGGAGAACATTGGCAGAGGCACTGGTACAGGTACGTTGATACCCACCTGACCTACCTTGATCTCGTGCTGGTACTTACGCGCTGCTGCACCGGAAGAGGTGAACATGGAGGTGCCGTTACCGTATGGGTTTTCGTTGATCAGCTCGATCGCTTCTTCCAGCGTGTCTACTTCCAGCGCAATCAGAACAGGACCAAAGATCTCTTCCTGATAGATAGACATGTCACGTGTTACACCACGGAACATGGTTGGGCCAACCCAGTTACCATCCGGGTAACCTTCAACCACAACATCAGAGCCGTCGAGGATACATTCAGCACCAGCATCTTTACCCTGCTGAATGAAGTCCAGCACACGCTCACGCGCCTGTGGGTTGATCTGAGGGCCGTAACCCGCTTCTGGGTCATCCCACGCACCTGGACGCACTTTTGCCAAAGCATCGCGCACTTCAGGGATCCAATTGCGTGCTTCACCAACAAAGACTGCAACAGAGATCGCCATGCAACGCTGGCCTGCAGCACCTACAGACGCACCCGCGATGCTGTTAACAACCTGGTTCTTGGATGCATCCGGCATTACAACCATGTGGTTCTTCGCACCTGCAAACGCCTGTACGCGTTTCATGTGGTCGGTACCGGTGCGGTAGATGTGCTCACCTACAGCTACGGAACCAACGAAGGAGATCGCTGGAGTGTCTTTGTGGGTCAGCAGCTGGTTCACAACGTCTTTAGTACCGTGAACGATCTGCAGCAGACCGTCTGGCGCGCCGGCTTCTTTGAACAGCTCGGCAAGACGCATCGGCGTCAGCGGATCCTGCTCGGACGGTTTCAGTACGAAGGTGTTACCGCACGCGATCGCCATTGGGAACATCCACAGCGGGATCATCGCCGGGAAGTTGAAAGGAGTAATACCTACACACACACCCAGAGGCTGAGTGATGCTGTAGCAATCGATTTTACGGGCTACGTTTTCTACGGTTTCGCCCATGGACAGAGATGCAATGTTGCACGCGTGTTCTACAACTTCGATACCACGCCACACGTCACCTTTCGCATCTTCAAAGGTCTTACCGGTTTCCTGCGCCAACAGAGTTGCAATCTCATCGTGATTCTCTTTCAGCAGCGCCTGGTAGCGCAGCATCAGACGTGCACGCTCACCAACCGGGGTTTCTTTCCAGGTTTCGAAAGCAGTTTTCGCTGCTTCTACTGCGCGCTCTACTTCCGCTTCAGTTGCACATGGAACCTGTGCCAGTACTTCCTGGGTCGCCGGGTTGGTTACCGGAATCAGGTTCTGGGATTCACTCTGAACTAATTCGCCGTTGATCAGGAGAGGGACTTGCTGAGTCATCGCTTTGATACCTAGTTAGTTTTTGTTATTCGTCTTTTTGTTCGGAACGTTTATTACGTGATGGTTAAGTTGTATCACGCACATATGAACTTCAGGATTGATAATCTTGTCTTATTGATGGACTATATTGCGATTCATTAGGTAATTTCCCTTATACATAGGTCGCATCTATGAGCACTCCATCAAGCTGGCCGCTGCCACCGGAAAGCATCCGCTTTGTTATTCCGCACCGCGTCATTTCTGAGCTGGCCAACCATCCGCTCAGCAGCGGCCTCTATCCGCTGGGCATCGGCTATTACCGCCAGGCCTCGGGGCATCATATGGAACGCGACAGTCACGATGACAACCTGCTGATCTATTGCCTTGATGGCGAAGGGGAATTAGAGGTTGAAGGACAAAAACATCGGGTCAGACCCGGTGATATATTGTTAATTCCCAGAGGCATTCAACACGCCTATAAAGCGCGTCCAAGCAATCCCTGGACGATCTACTGGGCACACTTTCACGGCCATCACGCAGCGGATTTCATCCAGCATATTGCGGTGCGAAAAACCGGTCAGAACCAATTGATCATCCCGATTGGTATCCATTCGCGGCTGGCAAGCGACTTTGAGGCTTTACTGGAAGCACGGGAATCTACTTACAACATTAATGCGTATATTTGCGCTGCCAACCAATTACGCCAGATCCTCTCTCACATTGCCCTCCTCCAGCCGTTAGCACGCCACAAACAGTCAGGAGAAGGGTTAGATATCGAGCGCGTTCACAGCCTGATGCAGGCGCGGATTCACGAACAGCTGGACTTGGACACGCTGGCCGAAACGGTAAACCTGTCCAAGTACCACTTCGTTAAGAAATACAAAGAGATCACCGGCACCACACCGATCAACCACTTCATCCAGCTGAAGATAGAGCGCGCTTGCCACCTGTTGGACACAACCAACAACCATGTGAATGAAATCGCGTTTTCTGTGGGTTATGAAGATGCTTATTATTTCTCACGCATCTTCAAGAAGCTGATGGGGGTATCACCCAGCCAGTATCGCAAAATGCGTACCGGGGCGTATCCGTACAAAGGAAACTGACCGTAGGTTGGCCTTTGCAACGCAAAGCCCAACATGTCGGGCATCGCCTTACGATGGCCGACCTACATACTAGCATCACGCCGGTCTTTGTAGGGCAGCCTTTAGGCTGCCGGTAGCCTGAAGGCTACCCTACAAGGTTAATTCACTTCACCAGACGCCAACAAATCCCACCCCTTGTAGGGCAGCCTTTAGGCTGCCGGTAGGCTAAAGCCTACCCTACAACAACGAGAAAGCCGGGTGATCAACGACACACCCGGCTGGAGAGAAAAGCGGATTCGCTACGACTATCCCCTTCTGATAGCCATCACCCGTTCCGTGGGACGGTTAATTTTGCAGGTTTAGATCATCTCTACTGCAACAGCGGTCGCTTCACCACCACCGATACACAGAGACGCTACACCTTTCTTCAGGCCTTTCTGCTTCAGTGCGTGCAGCAGGGTAACCATGATACGGGAACCGGAAGAACCGATCGGGTGACCCAGTGCACACGCACCGCCACGTACGTTTACTTTGTCAGCATCCAGACCCAGCTCGTTGATCGCCAGCATGGAAACAACGGCAAACGCTTCGTTGATCTCGTACAGATCGACATCTTCTTTTGTCCAGCCCGCTTTATCCAGCGCTTTCTGGATTGCACCGATTGGTGCAATGGTAAACTCTGCAGGCAGCTGAGCATGCGTGGAGTGAGAAACGATACGTGCTAATGGCTGCAGACCACGTGCCTGTGCTTCGGACTCTTTCATCAGCAACAGCGCAGAACCACCGTCGGAGATGGAGCTGGAGTTAGCCGCGGTTACCGTACCGTCTTTCTTGAACGCAGGGCGCAGGCTGCGGATCTTGTCGATACGCGCGTTGCCAGGCTGCTCATCGGTATCAACAACCACTTCACCTTTACGGGTCTTGATTGTTACCGGTGCGATCTCTTCTTTGAACTCACCGTTTTCGATTGCTGCCAGTGCTTTGTTCAGGGAACCGATTGCGAAATCATCCATACCTTCGCGGGTGATGTTGTAGTCATCCGCACTCTTCTGCGCAAAGGTACCCATCAGGCCACCTTCGTACGCATCTTCCAGACCGTCCAGGAACATGTGGTCCATCACCTGGCCATGGCCCATGCGCATACCCTGACGTGCTTTAGGCAGGATGTAAGGCGCCTGGCTCATGCTCTCCATACCACCGGCAACCATGACATTCGCAGAACCGGCCAGGATCTGGTCGTGTGCCAGCATCACAGCTTTCATACCGGAACCACACATCTTGTTGATGGTGGTTGCACCCGCTGCATCAGGAATACCAGCAGCACGGGAAGCCTGACGTGCAGGTGCCTGACCAAGACCGGCAGGCAGTACGCAGCCCATCACAACCTCATCGACATCATCTGCTTTCAGACCAGCACGCTCAATCGCAGCTTTGATGGACGTTGCACACAGATCCGGTGCACGCACATCGCTCAGTGAACCCATCATGCCGCCCATTGGAGTACGCGCTGCGCTCACAATTACTACTGCATCCTGACTCATATCTTTCACCTTAAAATCGAGATTTCTAATATTTACGTTAACGTAAAGCTATAGACACAAAAAAAGGGCGCACTGCTGCACCCTTTTTCATTTCAGCGCTTAGTTACCGAAGTTACGCTTAATTACTTTCTGGATCTCACCGACGATACCGTTACGGAACGCCAGTACGCAGACTACGAAGATCAGACCCATGATGATGTGGATGTAGTTACCCAGCTCACCACCAGACAGGTAGTTCTGGATAGTTACTACAGACGCCGCACCTACTATCGGACCGAAGATGGTGCCCATACCACCAAGTAGAGTCATCAGAACCACCTCACCGGACATGTGCCAGTGCGCATCAGTTAGGGACGCCAGCTGGAACACCAATGTTTTGGTAGAACCTGCCAGACCTGCCAGCGCTGCAGAGATCACAAACGCCGCCCACTTGTAGTCGTTAACGTTGTAACCCAGAGATACCGCACGTGGTTCGTTTTCACGGATCGCCTTCAGGATCTGACCAAATGGAGAGTGAACAGTACGGTTCACCAGCCAGAAGCCGAACAGGAAGATCGCAAACACGAAGTAGTACATGGTCATGTTGTCGCTCAGATCAATGAATCCGAACAGCTCACCACGCGGCACACCCTGCATGCCATCCTCACCACCGGTAAACGGTGCCTGCAGATACAGGAAGAAGATCAGCTGCGCCAGCGCCAGGGTAACCATCGCGAAGTAGATACCTTCACGTTTTACCGCCAGCTTGCCATATACCGCACCCAGCAGTGCCGCGGCAACGGTACCACACAGAATACCCAGCTCAGGCGTCAGCCCGACATGAAGCATCATGTAGCCAGTGATGTAACCACCGGTACCCAGGAATGCAGCGTGACCGAAAGACAGTAGGCCTACAAAGCCCAGCAGCAAGTTAAAGGCACAAGCAAACAGTGCGAAACACAGCACTTTCATCAGGAAGACCGGGTACAGGACAAATGGAGCAACCAGACCCAGACCGATCAGCGCAACTGCAGTTTTATTAATTTGCATCTCGGAGTCCCCCTTATGCTTCTTTACCAAAGAGACCGGCTGGCTTGGTCAGCAGCACGATCACCATCACCGCGAAGATTACGGTGGTGGAGGCTTCCGGATAGAAATACTTTGTCAGACCTTCAACAACACCCATGCCAAGACCTGTCAAAATTGCACCACCGATCGAGCCCATGCCTCCGATTACCACAATCGCAAACACCACGATCAGCATATTGGAGCCCATATCAGGAGATACAGAGTACACAGGTGCAGCCATTACACCTGCAAAACCAGCCAGACCTACACCGAAACCAAAGGTCAGGGTTACGATCAGCGGCACGTTGATACCAAACGCCTGCATCAGCTGCGGGTTCTCAGTACCTGCTCGCAGGTAGGCACCCAGTTTGGTTTTCTCAATCATGTACCAGGTCGCCACACACACCACCAAGGATGCGATGATGATCCATGCACGGTAGTTCGGCAGGTACATAAATGGCAGACGGTTACCGCCTTTCAGCTCTTCAGGGATCGCGTAAGACATACCGGAAGAACCAAACATGTGGGTAAACGCACCCTGCAGAATCAGAGCAAGACCGAAGGTAAGGAGCAAGCTATAGAGGTGATCTTCGTTGGCGATAGGACGAAGCAGGTAACGCTCCATCAAAACACCGATACAACCTACTGCCAGCGGTACAAATATCAAAGCCGCCCAGTAGTTGATACCCATGTAGTTCAGGGCCATCCAAGCAAAGAATGCACCCAGCATGTACATTGCGCCCTGCGCAAAGTTGATAATTTTTAGCAGACCAAAAATGATTGCGAGGCCCAAGCTGAGCAACGCGTAAAAGGAGCCATTGATCAGGCCCACAAGCAGCTGGCCGAACAGGCCAAACAGGTTAATACCGAGAAATGTCGCCATAACTCTCCACCCCAAGCCGGATATTAAGGTGCACACAGGTGCAACCAGACCGGAAATTACCGTCCGTTCGAGGATATAGGGGCCGCCGGACGGCAGCCCCGACCTCTTACCGGATCAACTTATAGTTGTTATTTAAAGTCACACTGAGCCAGCATTGGGCCGAAGGCCTGCTCGCCAGGGATAACTTGTTCGATAGCAAAGATATCGTCTTCGTTCTTACGCTCGTCCGCTTTCTTGATACGTACCTGGTACATATCGTGAACCATGCGGCCGTCGTTACGCAGGTATGCGTTACGTGCGAAGAAGTCGTTAGGCTTGTTCTTCTTCATCACTTTCATAACTGCGTCAGCGTCGTCGGTACCTGCTTCTTTGATGGAGTTCAGGTAGTGCATAGTCATTGAGTAAGCACCTGCCTGACCCATTGCAGGGATAGAACCGTGACGTTCTTTGAAGCGCTTGGACCAAGCACGGGTCTGGTCATCCATATCCCAGTAGAAACCGGTAGTCAGCTTCATGCCACCAGCGATGTTTGGATCCAGCGCCTTAGCGTTGTGGGTGAATACCAGCAGACCTGCTACATCAACCATTTCGGTCAGACCGAACTCAGCAGATGTTTTCAGGGAGTTAACGAAGTCAGCACCCGCGTTTGCCAGCGCAACTACGTCTGCACCGGAAGACTGTGCCTGCAGTACGTAAGAGGAGAAGTCAGTGGTACCCAGTGGCGCACGAACTGCACCTACTACTTCACCACCGTTGTTCTTGATTACGCCAGAAGCCACTTTTTCCAGAGCGTGACCGAATGCGTAGTCAGCAGTGATGAAGAACCATTTTTTCTTACCCGCATCTACCATTGGCTTAACGGTACCGTTCGCCAGTGCAACTACGTTGTAAGTCCAGTGAGCGTTGTACGGAGAGCATGCTTTAGTGGTGAAAGCGTGAGAAGCAGAGGTGGAGATCAGCGCGATCTTCTTGTTGTCGGTCAGTACTTTAGTTACCGCACCGGTTACGGAAGATGCTACCAGACCAGTTACGGCGTCAACGCCCTGGCTTTCAACCCACTCACGTGCTTTTGCAGAGCCGATATCCGGCTTGTTCTGGTCATCGGCGCTAACAACTTCGATTGGCTTGCCCAGTACGGTGCCACCGAAGTCTTCAACTGCCATTTCCACTGCTGTTACACAACCTTTACCACAGATATCAGCGTAAACACCGCCCATATCTGCCAGTACGCCGATTTTTACCTTGTCATCAGAGATGCCGGCGGCCTGAGCACCGGAAACAGCAAAAACAGACGCTACAGCTGCGGACAGCAGGGATTTTTTCAATGATTTCATCGTTATTCTCCTGGTAGAGCTTTTTATTGTTATTCACTTTTTTAGGAGCTTTCGGTACTACCCGTGACTTCTAACCGGGCAAATCCCGCAGACTCCCGGAAAATTACCGGATTTAAACACCCAGATAGGTATTGAGCATTTCAGCTTTTGCTTCCAGCTCGTTTGCGTGCACTTCTTCTACAATGTGGCCGTGTTCCATTACGTAGTGACGATCCGCAATTGGCGCCGCAAAACGGAAGTTCTGCTCTACCAATAGAATTGTCAGACCACGCTCTTTCAGCATGACCAACACCTCGCCGAGCTTCTTCACGATCACTGGGGCCAAACCTTCAGTAATCTCGTCAAGCAGCAAGATATTTGCACCAGAGCGCAGGATACGGGCCCATGCCAACATCTGCTGCTCCCCCCCAGATAAGCGCGTGCCCTGACTCATGCGGCGCTCGTAGAGGTTAGGAAATAATTCGTAGATCTCTTCAACACTCATGCCGTCACTGCGAACCGCCGGTGGCAACATCAGGTTTTCTTCTACGTTCAGACTGGAGAAGATGCCGCGCTCTTCCGGGCAGAAGCCCAGACCCAAGTGCGCGATCTTATGGGCGGACATATCAATGGTTTCACGCCCGTTGATATTGATACTGCCTGTGCGTCGACCCACCATGTTCATAATGGAACGGAGGGTAGTCGAACGACCAGCACCGTTACGACCCAGCAGAGTAACCAACTCACCCTGCATTACCGACATATCAATACCGTGCAGGATGTGCGACTCGCCATAGAAGGCGTGCAGATCACTGATACGGATTTTTTCGTCACCTACCGCGCTCATGCTGTCACCTCCTCTTTAGCTGCCTGTTGTGCTTTATCAGCTTCAGTACCCGGTACAACTTCATCTTCAGACACGCCCAGGTACGCTTCACGTACGCGAGGATCTGCAGATACTGTTTCGTAGTTACCTTCAGTCAGGATGGCGCCACGTTGCAGTACGGTGATGTTGTCAGCCAGCTTAGATACAACGTGCAAGTTGTGCTCAACCATCAGGATGGTTCGATCAGCGGATACACGCTTGATCAGATCGGAAACCACATCCACGTCTTCGTGACCCATGCCCTGTGTCGGCTCATCGAGCAGCATCAGTTCAGGATCAAGCGCCAGTGTTGTGGCAATTTCCAGCGCACGCTTACGACCGTAAGAAAGGTCAACGGTGGTGGTGTTAGCAAAGTCCTGCAGGCCTACCGACTCAAGCAGCTCGATAGCACGCCCATTCAGCTTATTAAGGACCTTGTCAGACTTCCAAAAGTGGAAGCTGTTGCCCTCTTTACGCTGAAGCGCGATGCGGACGTTCTCCAATACAGTCAGATGAGGGAAGACTGCGGAGATCTGGAAAGAACGAATAACACCCTTACGTGCAATCTCTGCAGAATGCATTTGGGTGATATCTTCCCCGTTATAAAGGATCTGACCTCGTGTAGGGATCAGAAACTTGGTTAGAAGGTTAAAAACGGTGGTCTTACCGGCACCATTCGGGCCAATAAGCGCGTGAATCGTTCCACGCTCAACGTTTAAATTTACATTATCTACTGCGGTGAAACCTTTGAACTCTTTTACAAGATCAGTGGTTTGCAGCACGTAATCGACACTCATGCGGAACCCAAGCCTCGCCGTTTTTATTGTTATTTTTCCAGTTTTACTACCCTGGGAGATGCTTACCTTGACGTAAGCGGTGAACCCAAATTAGCAATTTCCCCTACGGGAAGCCAAGTACTACTTTAGTCTAAGATTATAGATTTTTCACCCCTAAAACCAGTAAAAACCCTTATAAATCATCCACCTAAACAGCAAATACCCCTTTGTGATAATATATGTGAATACCCTTATACAGCTTTACGTTTACGTAAACTTCCTTTACGCTAATCTCAAACGTGGTAGTACAAAGACATGAACGAAAAGAAGACCTATTCCATCAGTGAACTGGCAAGCGAGTTTGACGTAACAACCCGCAGCATCCGGTTCTATGAAGACCAGCAACTCCTGGCGCCAGCGCGTCGCGGTCAGACGCGCGTCTATAGCAGCCAGGACCGCGTGCGCCTGAAGCTAATTCTGCGCGGCAAGCGATTGGGCTTCTCTCTGGCGGAAACACGCGAACTGTTCGAACTTTGGGACGAGACCACAACCGGCAGCGAAAAGCAGTTAAACCTGTTGCTGGTAAAGATTGCTGAAAAGCGAGCAGAACTGGAGCAGCAGCTGAAGGACATTGCCATGGTTCAACTTGAACTGGACAGTGCCGAAGCCCGCTGCCGCGAAACACTTAACGAAATACAACAAAAACAACAGACCGAATAACACCTCTTCTATATAAGGGAGCGGTAGATCGGCGAGCAATGGGTGAAATTATGATCTCACAATACTCTGGACTGAACTTTGGACTTGGCGAAACCATTGATATGTTGCGTGAGCAGATCAACAGCTTCGCAGCAAAGGAAATCGCACCGCGCGCGGAAGAGATTGACCAGCAGAACGAGTTCCCTAACGATCTGTGGCGTAAATTCGGCGACATGGGCCTGCTCGGCATCACCGTTAAAGAAGAGTACGGCGGCGTGGACATGGGCTACCTGGCTCACGTTATTGCGATGGAAGAGATTAGCCGCGCATCCGCCTCTGTAGGTCTGTCCTACGGTGCCCACTCCAACCTGTGTGTAAACCAGATCCACCGCAACGGTAACGAAGAGCAGAAACAGAAGTACCTGCCAAAACTGATCAGCGGTGAGCACATCGGCGCGCTGGCGATGTCCGAGCCAAACGCTGGTTCCGACGTTGTATCCATGAAACTGCACGCCCGCGACAACGGTGACCACTACCTGCTGAACGGCAACAAGATGTGGATCACCAACGGTCCTGACGCAAACACTTACGTTATCTACGCGAAGACCGACGTAACTGCAGGCCCTAAAGGCATCACTGCATTCATCGTAGAGCGTGACTACCCTGGATTCTCCCGCCACCAGAAACTGGACAAGCTGGGTATGCGCGGCTCCAACACCTGTGAGCTGGTATTCGAAGACTGCCCAGTACCTAAAGAGAACGTACTGGGTGAACTGAACGGCGGCGTGAAGGTGCTGATGTCCGGTCTGGACTACGAGCGTCTGGTACTGTCCGGTGGCCCACTGGGTATCATGGAAGCTGCAATGGACATCGTGATCCCTTACATCCGTGACCGTAAACAGTTCGGCCAGTCTATCGGTGAGTTCGAACTGGTGCAGGGTAAGGTTGCTGACATGTACTCCATCATGAACGCATCCAAAGCTTACGTTTACATGGCGGCACAAGCTGCAGTACGTGGCGAAGCATCCCGTAAAGATGCTGCAGGCTGTATCCTCTACACCGCAGAGATGGCAACCAAGATCGCTCTGGACGCGATCCAGCTGCTGGGCGGTAACGGTTACATCAACGAATTCCCTACCGGCCGCCTGCTGCGCGACGCCAAGCTGTACGAGATTGGCGCGGGTACTTCCGAGATCCGCCGTATGCTGATCGGCCGCGAACTGTTCCTGAACAAGTAAGGCAACTGCCCTACCCCGGACCGTAATCGCTACTTTATTGCTTCCTTATATATAGGTGCGATTCAAAAAAGCGTTGCGGTCCTGACTCAAAACTTTTCAGGAATCTGTAAGAGGAGATCGGTATGGCCGTTCTGCAAAGCAAAATCAATCCACGTGCAGAAGACTTCCGCAGCAACCATGACGCTATGGCTGAAGCGGTAAACGACCTGCGCGACAAAGTATCCACCATCGAACAGGGCGGCGGTCCTAAGTACCAGGAACGCCACCTGTCCCGCGGCAAATTGCTGCCCCGCGAACGTATCAACGCCCTGCTGGACGAAGGCTCTCCATTTATGGAGTTGTCCCAGATGGCAGCCTACAAAGTGTATGACGATGTAATCCCGGCAGCGGGTATCATTGCCGGTGTTGGCCGCGTAAGCGGTCAGGAATGCATGATCATCGCCAACGACGCGACGGTTAAAGGCGGCACCTACTACCCGCTGACCGTGAAGAAACACCTGCGTGCGCAGGAGATCGCCGAGCAAAACCACCTACCATGTATCTACCTGGTGGACTCCGGCGGTGCCAACCTGCCGCAGCAGGACGACGTATTCCCGGATCGCGACCACTTCGGTCGTATCTTCTACAACCAGGCGCGCATGTCTTCTAAAGGCATCCCACAGATCGCTGTGGTCATGGGCCTGTGTACTGCCGGTGGTGCATACGTACCAGCCATGGCAGACGAATCCATCATCGTGCGAAACCAGGGCACTATCTTCCTGGCCGGTCCTCCACTGGTTAAAGCAGCCACCGGTGAAGTGGTTTCAGCAGAAGACCTGGGTGGTGCAGACGTTCACTGTAAAGTGTCCGGTGTAGCCGACCACTACGCAGAGAACGACGCGCACGCGCTGCAGATCGCGCGTACCTGTGTCGCGAACCTGAACCGCAAAAAGAACCTGGATCTGGATATCCGCGAGCCGAAAGCGCCTCTGTATAGCGCAGACGAGATCTACGGCATTGTTGGTACCGACCTGAAGAAACCGTTCGACGTACGCGAAATCATCGCCCGTATCGTGGACGGTTCCGAATTCGACGAATTCAAGAAGATGTACGGCACTACGCTGGTAACCGGTTTCGCCCACATCCACGGCTACCCAGTGGGTATCGTGGCGAACAACGGCATCCTGTTCGGTGATTCCGCCCAGAAAGGTGCACACTTCATCGAGCTGTGCTGTCAGCGCAAGATCCCGCTGCTGTTCCTGCAGAACATCACCGGCTTCATGGTAGGTCAGAAAGCGGAATCCGAAGGTATCGCCAAGCACGGTGCCAAGATGGTAACGGCTGTGGCGTGTGCCGACGTACCTAAGCTGACCGTGCTGATCGGTGGCTCTTTCGGTGCCGGTAACTACGGCATGTGTGGCCGTGCGTACAGCCCTAACTTCCTGTGGATGTGGCCAAACGCCCGTATCTCCGTAATGGGTGGTGAACAGGCGGCTGGTGTACTGGCAACCGTTAAACGCGACAACATGGATCGCGTGGGTCAGGAATGGTCCGCCGAAGAAGAAGCAGAGTTCAAGAAACCGATCGTTGACACCTACGAACACCAGGGTCACCCATACTACGCCAGCGCGCGTCTGTGGGACGACGGCGTAATCGATCCGGCTCAGACCCGCGACATCATCGGCATGGGTCTGTCTGCTGCACTTAACAAACCGATCGGCGACACCAAGTTCGGTGTATTCCGCATGTAAGGAGGCTGTTATGTCTAATAGCTTTGTATTGCTGGAAAAAGGCTCCGACGGTGTAGCCCAACTGATCGTCAACCGTCCCGAAGTGCACAACGCGTTCGACGACGATGTGATCGAGCAGTTGATCGCCAATCTCGAAGCCTGCGACGAAGATCCTGAGATCCGCGTCCTGGTACTGCGTTCCAACGGCAAGAATTTCTCTGCCGGTGCTGATCTGGCATGGATGAAGCGCATGGCGCAGAACAGCCATCAGGAGAACATGGAAGACGCCGGTCGTCTTGCCCGCCTGATGGAAGTACTGAACGGCCTGTCCAAGCCGACTATCGGCCTGGTTCAGGGCGCTGCCTACGGCGGTGCTGTAGGTCTGGCGGCATGCTGCGACATCGTGATCGCCGCTGAGTCCAGCCAGTTCTGCCTGAGTGAGGTAAAAATCGGCCTGATCCCTGCGGTGATCAGCCCATACGTGGTCCGCGCTATCGGCGAGCGTCAGGCACGCCGCTACTTTGTCACCGCCGAGCTGTTCTCTGCTGCTGAAGCAAAAGAGTTTGGCCTGGTACACGAAGTGGTTGCCGACCCTGCCCTGTTCGACGATGCCTGCGCACGCTTTGTGAAACAGCTGCGTCGTAACAGCCCACAGGCGATGCACGCGGCGAAAGAACTGATCTTCGCCGTAAGCAGCAAGGTAATCGATCAGGACGTGATCGACGACACCGCGCGCCGTATCGCTGATATCCGTGTCAGCGAAGAGGGTCAGGAAGGTCTAGGATCTTTCCTGCAGAAGCGCAAGCCAAACTGGATTCAGGAGTAAGCGACCATGTTCAACAAGATTCTTATTGCAAACCGTGGCGAGATTGCCTGCCGCGTTATCCAGACGGCGCACCGTCTGGGTGTTAAGTGTGTCGCTGTCTACTCCGAAGCTGACGCCAATGCCCGCCACGTAGCGATGGCTGACGAAGCCTTCCTGCTGGGCCCTGCACCAAGCACTGAAAGTTACCTGCGTGCCGACAAGATCATCGAGATCTGCAAACAGTCCGGCGCTCAGGCGGTTCACCCGGGTTACGGTTTCCTGTCTGAGAACACTGAATTCGCAGAAGCACTGGAAGCAAACGGCATTACCTTCATCGGCCCACCGTCTTCCGCGATTGCAGCGATGGGTTCCAAGTCCGCGGCGAAAGAGATCATGTCTCACGCCAACGTACCGCTGGTACCGGGCTATCACGGTGAAGACCAGGATCCAGCCCTGCTGAAACGCGAATCCGAGAAATGCGGTTACCCACAGCTGCTGAAAGCGGTTGCCGGTGGTGGCGGTAAAGGTATGCGAGTGGTTGAGTCTCTTGATGACTTCGACGCAGCGCTGCAGGCCGCATGCCGTGAAGCACAGAATGCATTCGGCAACCCGGACATGCTGATCGAGCGTTACCTGACCCAGCCACGCCACGTGGAGATCCAGGTCTTCTGCGACAAGCACGGTAACGGTATCTACCTGGCCGAGCGTGACTGCTCCGTACAGCGTCGTCACCAGAAAGTGATCGAAGAAGCCCCTGCGCCGGGTCTGTCTGACGAAACCCGCAAAGCGATGGGTGAAGCAGCGGTTCGTGCCGCACAAGCGATCGACTACGTGGGTGCAGGTACGGTTGAGTTCCTGTACGACGTGGACGGTTCCTTCTACTTCATGGAGATGAACACCCGCCTGCAGGTGGAACACCCGGTAACCGAGATGATCACCGGTCAGGATCTGGTGGAATGGCAGCTGCGTATCGCCGCAGGTTCCGAACTGCCGATCACCCAGGATCAGCTGTCCATCCGAGGCCACGCACTGGAAGCACGTATCTACGCGGAAGATCCGGACAACGACTTCCTGCCTGCCACCGGTAGCCTGAAATACCTGCGTACCCCGGCTGAAAACGCCCACGTACGTGTGGACACCGGCGTTATCGAAGGTGACGAAGTATCCGTGTACTACGATCCAATGATCGCCAAGCTGATCGTATGGGATGAGAACCGCGAAGCGGCGATCAACCGTATGGTTAAAGCACTGGAGGATTACCGCATCGCAGGCCTGAAGACCAACACCCGCTTCCTGCGTAACCTGGCGGATGCGGGCCCGTTCCGTAAGGAAGAGCTGGATACCGGCTTCATCGAGAAGCACCGTGAGCTGCTGTTCCCGGATGCACGTCTGGATAACCAGTTCTGCCTGGTGATGGCCGCAGCCTACTTCCTGGAAACGGCGAAAGCGGGTAATACCATCAAGGGTGATCAGTACTCCCCATTCTCTGCCCAGAACGGCTGGCGTCTGAACTCCGAGTACGCCCGCCCGATGAAACTGGCATTGGGTGATGACCTGCACGAGCTGAGCATTCTTGAGAAACAGCACGAATACGAAGTGACCGTGGACGATGCCAGCTACCGTGTATCCGCGTGCCTGAGCCACGATGCACTGGACGTGATCATCAACGGTCACCGTCTGACCGTGCACTGCTTCCAGGATGGCGACAACCTGACCATCTTCCACGAAGGCGAACAGTTCCAGTGCCGTCAGCACCGTGACACCTTCACCGAGTCCGAACAGTCCGGTGATGCGTCGCTGGCTGCACCGATGAACGGCGCGATGGTCGCGGTTCTGGTCGACAAGGGTCAGGAAGTGAAAGCGGGTGACACACTGGTGATCATGGAAGCGATGAAGATGGAGCACAGCATCTCTGCACCGTACGACGGTGTTGTAGCTGAAGTGTTCTTCGCCGAAGGTGATCTGGTGAACGAAGGTGCCGAACTGGTAGCACTGGAAGCAAAGGATGAGGAGGCAGCGTAATGGCCACTCCTTTCTCTGTACCTTCCTCTCTGCCGTCATCAGTTCGCATCGTTGAGGTCGGCCCACGGGACGGCCTGCAGAACGAACCGGGTGACATCATTGCCACCGAAGTGAAGGTTGAGCTGATCAACCGCCTGGCCGACGCCGGACTCAGCTACGTTGAGTCCGCCAGCTTTGTCTCCCCGAAGTGGGTTCCACAGATGGGCGATGCGGCGGCGGTGATGGCAGGTATCAATCGCAAACCGGGTGTTACCTACGCCGCGCTCACACCAAACATGCGTGGCCTTGAGGGTGCGATTGAGTCCAAAGCAGACGAGGTTGCGGTGTTTACCGCTTCCTCCGAAGCCTTCACCCAGAAGAACATCAACTGCTCCATCAAAGAAAGCCTGGAACGGTTCGTACCGGTGATCGAAACCGCTCAACAGCACGGTATTCGTGTGCGCGGTTACGTCTCCACGGTTCTGGGTTGCCCGTACGATGGCGATATCGCACCCGAGCAAGTTGCTGCAGTCTGCCGCGATATGCTGGATATGGGCTGCTACGAGATCTCCCTGGGCGACACCATCGGTGTTGGCACCCCGCTGAAAGCGAAGAAGATGCTGGAAGCGGTAAACAAAGAGATCCCGATGGAGAAGCTGGCGGCGCACTTCCACGACACCTACGGGCAGGCCCTGGCCAACCTGTATGCCGTGGTCGAGGAGGGTCTGGCAGTGATCGATACCTCTGTCGCTGGCCTGGGTGGATGCCCTTACGCCAAAGGCGCGTCCGGCAATGTCGCTACTGAAGATGTGGTGTACATGCTGAATGGCCAGGGTATCGAAACCGGTATCGATCTGGACAAGCTGGTAGCAACCAGCCACTGGATCACCGGGCAACTGGGTCGCGGCAACGGTTCTAAAGTCGCACTTGCTTTAGGCTGCAAAGATAAGTAAAAACCCTTATATAGACAACGCCCGACACCCATCAGGGCTGTCGGGCACCTCGAAACAAAAAAAACAAAACCGAGGTATCAACAGATGAAGTCACAACCGGATTACATCACGGCACTGGATCTGCCAGTGCCGGCGCACCATGAACTGTCGGACGAGTTTCAGAAGTACTTCGCTGTGTGTGAAGAGAAGCTGGGCATGGTGCCGAACGTTCTCAAGGCCTACAGCCAGAACGCTGCACAGCTGGATGTGTTTTCCCGTCTCTATAACGAACTGATGTTTGGTGAGAGCGGGTTATCCAATCTGGAAAAAGAGATGATCGCCGTTGCGGTTTCATCCTCCAATTCCTGCTACTACTGCCAGGTTGCCCACGGCGCTGCGGTACGCGAGTACTCCGGCGAACCCAAGCTGGGTGAACTGATGGTGATGAACTACCGTGTAGCGGAACTATCCGACCGCCACCGTGCGATGCTCGATTTCTCCGTCAAGCTGACGGAATCCCCTAACGAAATTCTCGAAGCCGATCGTCAGGCTCTGCGTGACGTGGGTTTCAGTGATCGTGATATCTGGGATATCGCCAACATCGCCGGTTTTTACAACATGACCAACCGAGTCGCCAGTGCGGTCGATATGCAGCCGAACCCTGAATACCACAGCCAAAGTCGCTGATATTCCGTGCCCGGTGCTGTTTGGGGCAGCACCGGGCACATAAACCCTTTTGAAATTTAAAAAAATAACGCGCAAATGGGGTCAACAACGATGAGTAAACTCCCGAGCTACACCAGCGGTCCTAGCACTAAACCACTGATCGGCATGACCATCGGTGACAAGTTTGATGAAATTGCAGCAACCTATCCAAACAACGATGCACTGATCGTGCGCCACCAGGGCATCCGCCTGACCTACGCCGAACTGAAACAGCGTGTCGACGAAGCAGCACGCGCCTTCCTGGCGATTGGCGTAAAACGCGGTGACCGTGTGGGCATGTGGTCTCCGAACTGCGCCCAGTGGACTATCACCCAGTTCGCGACCGCCAAAGTGGGTGCGATTCTGGTAAACGTAAACCCGGCGTACCGTCTGCACGAGCTGGAATACGCGATGAACCAGTCTGAGGCCAAGTTCCTGGTAACCGCAGACAGCTTTAAAACCTCCAACTACACCCAGATGCTGTACGATCTGGCACCAGAACTGAAAAGCTGCGCCGAAGGTGAGCTGGAATCCGAGAAGCTTCCGCACCTTAAAGGCATCATCAACCTGGCCGACGACAAGCTGGCTGGCATGTGGCGCTGGGCTGACTTCGTAGAGATGGCCGAGAAAATCGACAACTCCCAGCTGGAAAAAATTCAGGCTGAGCTGCAGTTCGACGATCCGATCAACATCCAGTACACCTCCGGCACCACCGGTTTCCCGAAAGGTGCGGCGCTGTCTCACCACAACATCCTGAACAACGGTTACTTCGTCGCCGAGAGCATGAACTTCACCGATCAGGACCGTCTGGTCATCCCTGTACCGCTATACCATTGCTTCGGCATGGTCATGGGTAACCTGGGTTGTATGACCCACGGTGCGACCATGATCTACCCGGACGAAGGTTTCGAACCGAAATCCGTACTGGAAGCGGTATCCGAAGAGCGTGCAACCGCGCTTTACGGTGTACCAACCATGTTCATCGCCGAGATGGAGCATCCAGACTTCGATCAGTACGAAGTGTCCACCCTGCGCACCGGCATCATGGCAGGTTCCATCTGCCCTGAAGAGGTGATGAAAGCGGTTAACACCAAACTGCACATGGAAGAGGTTCAGATCGCATACGGTATGACCGAAACCAGCCCGGTTTCCACCCAAACCGCAGCAGACGACCCGTTCGTTAAGCGTGTAACCACCGTAGGCCGCACCCAGCCACACCTGGAAACCAAGATCGTTGATCCGGCATCCGGCAACGTTGTTGCCCGTGGTGAAGTGGGCGAACTCTGCACCCGTGGTTACAGCGTGATGCTGAAATACTGGAACAACCCGGAAGCTACTGCTAAGTCCGTAGACGAAGGTGGCTGGATGCACACCGGCGACTTGGCAACCATGGACGAAGAGGGTTACATCCAGATCGTTGGCCGTATCAAGGATATGGTTATCCGCGGCGGTGAGAACGTATACCCGAAAGAGATCGAAGAGTTCCTGTACACCCACCCGTCCATCTCCGATGTTCAGGTAACCGGCGTACCGGATAAGAAATACGGTGAAGAACTGATTGCCTGGGTGAAACTGGCACCGGGTGCAGAGGAAGTAACCGCTGAAGATCTACGTGCGTTCTGTAAGGGTAAGATCACCCACTTCAAGATCCCACGTTACTTCAAGTTTACCGACGAGTTCCCAATGACCGTGACCGGTAAGATCCAGAAGTTCAAGATGCGTGAAATCTCTATCGAAGAGCTGGGTCTGGAAGACTGATAATCGCCACACCCACTTCGTGAAAAACGCCAGCCTTCGTGCTGGCGTTTTAGTTTCCGACTGTAGACCAGAAGCAGACAGAAAGACGCCCCGTCTATGCTTACCTTATAGGTTATGGGCATCGCACCTCTGCACCGCCCACAGATCATATGCCTGCCGGGAGGGTCACATCATGTTGCGTTTCATCGGTCGAAATATTCTTACGGGCCTTGTCACCATCCTGCCCGTACTCCTGACCCTGTATCTGATCTATTGGTTGGCCCGAACTATCGAGGTCGCGCTGGGCGAATCGATCCGTGCGCTTCTACCCGGCATGCCATACTGGCCTGGCCTGGGGCTGCTGGCAGGACTCGCAGTCGCTTTTCTCGTGGGCATGCTGATGCACGCCTATCTGTTCCAACGCCTTTTTGCCCTTACAGAAAACCTGCTCTACCACATGCCACTGGTGAAAACGGTCTACCGCGCTATTCGGGACTTTTTCGACTACTTCTCACCCACCGTGAAAAAGGAGTTTGAACAGGTCGTTGTAGTGACACTTGGCGATAGCGGCATGGAGGTGATCGGATTCGTGACCCAGGAATCCAGCGGACGCCTGCCAGAAGGTTTCGACACAGAGGGCAGTATTCTGGTCTATCTGCCCCTCAGCTACATGATTGGTGGTTATGCCGTGCTAATACCACGGAGTTCAGTCAGACCGCTAAATATGAGTGTTGAAGAAGCAATGCGCTTCACCCTGACCGCCGGAGTGACCGGTATCAGTCAGAGTGGACCGATATCCAGGCCGCCGCTTCGGCACCACTGAAAATGTTTCCTGTGCCGAAAAGTCGGGCCTGGAATACTAAAACTCTGCTATCCGGCAAAGCTGTCAAAAAATGTTCACCTTCGATGTCTGGTGAAGCGCTATACATTGTCTACACTGAACATTCTGGAATGCAGGTAGTGCCTGAACAGACAGTGGTGTAACAGTCCCTCCCAGCACCGTTCAAAGCTTCCCGTCATATGGAGATCAGCGCCTTTAGACAGACCTAATCGGACAAATAAAAATGTTCAGCAAGCGCCCAAACAAAAAACAAATACGCAGAGAACACGAACAGAAAATCGCAGACTATCTCGCTCAAGGCGGCACTATTCAGTGCGTACCTCCCGGCGCTACAGGCCTGGTCGAAGGGCGATATCATACCCGCCATATCCGAATCGAACGGACCCACGAAACACGCACGCCTATTCCCGAAGTGGTCGCTGCCATTGAAGCGCGTCGCCCGGGTAAGAAAACCAGAAAGGCCGCTCCCAAACCTAAGCATCAAAGTTACCGTAAAGTGATCTACGATGACTTCGGTGATCCCGTGCGCGTGATCTGGTCTCACAAATAAGCAGACCTAATTTCCGCTCACATAAATTTCTGGCGTCTTACCCCACACAAATCACATCAGGCGGCGGTAACGCTGCCTGAGCGTACCTGTCTGCTAGACTAATACCAGTATGACACCGTCAGGAGCCCACCGATGAAGATCATTATTCGCGTGACCTCGGAAAGGGACGGCACCGAGTACTTCGTTAATACGGATAACATCGTCTACTTTTCGCAGAAAGCGGGAGAGAGCGGCACCCGGCTCTACTTCACCAGCGGTGAGATCTCCCATTTGGTAGTTAAGGAGCCACCAGAACACATTCTGCAGCAGATCAAACAACTCTGACGCTGTACGCCGCCCGCACTTGCAAAGCAGCCAACTTAACGGCAAATTAGGGTTTTCACCTACATAGAGAAAACCCTGATGTCCGCTACGGTAAACGATCACTACCAGCAAAAGCTCGATACCGACCGCATCATTGCCAAACTTCAATCCGCTTACCCGGAAGGTCCGGATCGTTTCCAGCTGGCACCGGTCGATCAGCTGCACATTGGTGGCATCAAGGCATCCCTTAAACTGGTAAAGCGTATCGAAGCGCTGGAAGTGACCTCCATCCTGGATATCGGCTCCGGACTGGGCGGCTTGATGCGACTGATCGAGCAGGATTTAAGACTGCCGATCACCGGCCTGGACATCACCCACGGGCTGAACCAGATCAACCAGCAACTCTCCTCTCTCACACCAGATAATTCATCACCTCAAGTAGTTACCGGCGATGCTCATAACCTTCCCTTTGAAGCCGGTCAATTTGACCTAATTGTGTTCCAGCACAGCCTGCTGAACATGCCTGATGCGGCACAGGTATTAAGGGAGTGTAAGCGCGTACTTACCAACAACGGCAGATTGCTGATGCACGAGGTACTGCAGGGTGAGAATCACAACGAGATGCGTTACCCGGTACCTTGGGCGCGCAGTGCCGAGGATTCACACCTGCGTACGGAAGCGGAACTGCGCGCCATGCTTCATGACAGCGGGTTTCAGATTGAGATGTTTAACGACTGGTCGGAAGAAGCCTTGGCGTGGCGACAGCGCCAGGCGGAAAAAGAGAAGCAATCTGGTGGGGCCAGTACACCTCCGCCGGTCTCCCCTGCTTTGATCCTGGGTCCAGAGTTCGGACAGATGGGGCCAAACGTAATGCGTAACCTTAGCGGTCATGCAGCACGTGTTGTGGAAGTCATTGCTCACAACACGTAGCAGCCCTCTCCGAGGGCGACATCTTCTAAGTATTGTAAACGTCGCGGTCTGAGACCGCTGCTACAGTCTCGTGCACTGAACACTCCTGTCAGACATAGAGTGCCATCGTTAAGAACAATCAGAACCCTGTAGCAGCCCGCTCTGAGGGCGACACATTCAGACTGCGAGGAAAATCGCGGTCGGCACCCAAAGGGCATAAAAGCCCTCTGCTACAAGTAGGTTGGTCATCGCAAAGCGATGCCCAACACAAATTTCCCGCATATCTAGCAACTTCAACGAAGAATGTTTGGGCAAACCTTAACGGTTTGGCCAACCTACGGTATCGGTAAACTATGTGCTCACACAAGTAGGTTGGCCATCGCGAAGCGATGCCCAACAAAATTCCCGACCCACAAATCCATTCCAAATAGGACGTTTTCGCCATTACGGGTTATCATTTGAGTTAGTCATATTGATTTAAGAGTCACCCAAATGAATATCAATGACCCTTTTGGTCGCCTGAAAAAACAGCGTGAAAAAGAGTACCTCTCCTTGTGTCAAACCCTTCAGGACGCGGGCGTGAACAACCGCCACGACGCACAGGAGCTGATGGAAACCCTGCTCAGACGAGGCAAAATCGGCATCCTGATTGTTGTACCGTTTACCCTGATTCTTGGATCGCTGTTCGGCGAGGCGCAGCTGTATATCTACGTAGTTGGCTTCCTGATTGCTGTCTGGCTGTTCAAAACCACCACCCGCAGCCGTCAACACATCAAGCGCTACATCGAAGAAGAGTTAACTGACGAAGAAGACAGCCGTGAGTTTTAAACCTCACGGCTAGTCCGATACCTTCCACCACCTTCCACCTAAACGCAGGCGAATGCGTTCTTCCCGTTTTTCTTCACGCAGTACATCGCATCATCCGCCGCTTTAAGCAGTGCCTCCAGATCCTGACCGTCCTTCGGATACAGAGATATACCGATACTGGCACTGGCGCTGATTGCATGCCCTGCGGCAACGACAGGCTGTTCAATCACTTCCAATATGCGGGTTGCGACCCGCTCTGTGTATTCTTCGCAAGATGCGTGAGACAGCAGCACCACAAATTCATCCCCGCCGATACGTGCCAGCATATCCTCGGAGCGAATGGTCGTCTGTACACGTTGGGCAACTTCACACAGTACGCTATCACCCACATCGTGCCCGTAGGCATCGTTAATCGACTTAAAGCCATCCAGATCGATAAACATCACCGCCAACTGGAGGTTATGCCGCTCGGCATGCGCGATCTCTGTTTTTGCTGCTTCCTGCATATAGTGCAGGCTGTTTACGCCGGTCAGCGTATCCCTCATGGCGATATCGTGCAGACGCGCCCGTGAAGCCTCAACTTCCTCTAGTGCGTCATACAGCTCCGTAAAATCGTACTCCACCACCAGAAACAGGAAGTCGCCATTTAGGGGATGGCGGGTACGACGAATATCCAGACTGTGGCGCCGCTCGCCTGCACTGGTTCGCATAATGTAATCCCAACGCCCCTCTTCCTCTCGCTGGATTCTCGCAATGCAGGCACGGCCTTCTTCAGGATCAGCAAAGCGTTCTATAAATGCGCAGCTGCCTTCCGGCATCGGTTGATCGTGCAGGTGATTGTATGCGTCGGTGGCAGCGGGGTTTTCGACGAGCGGTTCACCGTCAAAAGTGTAGGTAGTTGCAGGTACACGTGTATAACGCATCGCCTCCATCAACAACAGGTTTTCGGGTTGTTCCCCGAGATTCACCTCTTCGTTGATATAGGCGATGATGCCACGATGTTTGTCCGGGCCCAGCAATACAGCCCGGTGCATCATCAGTAACGTTTTGGGTTTGCCATTGGGGTAGGTAGTCCAGGGGTCGACCGTTAACCCATCCTTGGCGGCCAGCTCAAAGGTTTGCAGCGTTCGATCCCGCGCCCCCTGGGTATCGCCAGACAGGTCTTTATCAATCAGCTCCTGTACGCTGTTCAGTCCCCAGAACGACACCGCTGCCGGGTTTCCCCACCACCAGCCGTGTTTATCCAGGTCAAAGATCCAAACAACATTGGGAATCAGCTCATAAAGGCCTAACTCGTCGTGACTCTTAATATGGACTAGATGATCATACTTGTGACTTTCAGACATCCCTTACACCATGGAACCCTTCTCTCTAAACTCTGACCAACTGCGTTTGATAACCAAAGCGTTCCATACACAACGGGGAATTCAGAATCGAACGACGGTCCTCCAAGCAGGTTAAAATCGTCAAACGCTCTACCTGAACAAAAACGGTTCCGATTTATTGTAGACCAATATAAGAAAAGCCAAAGAAAACAAACACAACTGACGGGGTATCCGCGTAGGTCTGACCTGCGACTGAGAAGATATTTCAAACAGGTTATGCCAAGAAATCAGATAGTGTACGAGTACCCATACAGCAACATAGGGCCTACCGCCAGGCTAAGGGTGAAAGCGATCCCCAACTTACCCGGTTTAATAAGAAAGCTTTTCTTAGGATTGTTTGGATTAAAGAAGACACGGACGCCACCATCTGCGTATTGGTGTATCCCTCGCCTCTGCTTCTCCAATAGAAATTTTGCGTTGTGTGACGCCACCATCACCCAGGGCGACACCCGTTTACCCTGATAATGCTTCCCATCCACAACGTATTCGTAGAGCGCAGAAGCAATGTACTCCTGATTTGACGTCACCAGCTCTGTACCGCCTATTTTGCTCACTCCATTCTGCAGTAAGGCCCCTTTGGTTTCCGGCCACCGGGCAACCCGAAGCTGGAACAACACCGAATAACCGCAAACCACCAGCGCGTACAGACAGATGAAAAACATAAATCCCTGTTTATCACCGTCTACGGCCAGATCGAACATCTCCATTATGTAATCGATCATCAGCTTAGTTATCCTCCAAGCCCAGCCTTTGATGCCACTGCGCGATCGACTCATCCGGGTAGAGATCGAACTCCTTATCGTGGTCCCCTGTCTGTAACGGAACCCAGGAAGCCTTCGAACCGAGCATCAGATGGGTACGCTCCGGCGGGACCGGTAAGCTTGTATCGATTGCTGAAGCAAACGGGTGCATCAGCTCCGGCCAACGCGGATCCCAAACCCATAACGCACTACCGCATTTGCTACAGAAGTGGCGTTTAGCAGGGCTTTGCGCCCGCTCGCCAGCATCGTTGGTCAGCATCACCTGATAGACAGAGATATTTTCTTCCCCCTCCACTTTCAGCGATTCATGGTCTGCAGAGAGGTTTATCGCATAGCCACCCGCACCCGCCGTTTTACGACAGATCGAGCAATAGCAGAGGTTAAACGGATAGGGATGTGCGGAGTTGACGCTGAAATGCACAGCGCCGCAGTGACAGGAACC
This sequence comes from Pontibacterium sp., assembly GCF_964228735.1. Classification (GTDB taxonomy): domain Bacteria; phylum Pseudomonadota; class Gammaproteobacteria; order Pseudomonadales; family Balneatricaceae; genus Pontibacterium. The sequence goes on from NZ_CAXRBQ010000072.1 coordinate 26,115, forward strand.
TTCAAGCTTCATAGTGATCAGTGCCTTCGTCCAAGGAGTTCTTAAACCCAAACGATTCAACCATAGCTCTATTTAGCAATTCCGCCACTAAAACGAGCGACACCTTAGAGCAATATGATTCAGGCACTGATCACTCAGCAAGTTCTAGAAAGACAGTATTTGCGTTAGTTATCTCACGCGATTGATTGCGCTCACCAACCTCGATCAGCCCGCTTTAGGCAACCCTTCTTCAGTGGCCGGTATCACGTCTTCCGGACTTTTGAGCATTACAACCACCACCGCGAGGATGATCCCCACTGCAGGCAGGATCGAGAGAACCAACGGCTGCCCTGCGACCACTGCCATCAGCATAACCATCACCGGTACAAGATAGCTGTAGGCCATAACCTGGGCTGATTTCAGACGCACGCTGGCATAGTGGAACAACATAAATGTCAACGCAGTCACCGCCAGCCCCATATACAGCACGCCCCAGATAACACCCACGCTTACTTCGGCCAGTACGGCAGTATCAAGATACATCGGAATAAACGGGCTTAACCATAGAGCAGCGAAGAGCAGCAGCCAGAATGTGGCACTTAGAATCGGCTGTTCTTTCAGGCTGGACTGTACCAGCACCGGGTTGGCGGCAAAGGCCATGCAACCCCACAGGTAGATCAGGCTGCCGTCATCAATACGCAGTGTCAGCAACCGGTCAACCGAACCACCCACGATGATCCATACCGCCGCCAGCAGGCCAACCAGCAACATAACCCACTGACGCTGCTTCAGGTGCTGCCCGGCAACCCGTGCAATCAACGCAGTGAACAGCGGAACCAGAGTATAGATAGCGGCAACCTCGACCGGATCGCTCTGCTCCAGGGCCTCAAACATCGACCAGAAATAGAAACACACCAGCAGGCTCAGAACGGCATAGCGCAACAACAAAGAGGCCGAAGGCCACTGCCAGCTGCGTCGTGACAATATGAGTCCGCCAAAGAATAAAGCCCCCAACACAAAGCGTGTCCAGGTTACCACCAGCGGTGGCAACTCAGCGGTCAGGTACTGGCCCAGGGGAAAAGAGGTGCTGATCAGCACAGTAAACAATATTACAGACAGGTGCCCTTTGTGACGTTCGCTCAACATATTCCCCTCCAATCTTACTTACCGGCAACGCTGTAACAGCCATTGCGTTAACAACTGAACACAGTCTAAGATCGAATAAGACATTAATGAACTGCATAGTATGCATACCACCATGAACAACAAACATATCGAGTTAACCAACCTGGATCTCAATCTATTGAAGGTACTGCACGCACTGATGTGTGAGCGCAATGTCACCCGTGCAGCAGAATCCCTTGCCTTGAGCCAATCCGCCGTCAGTCACGCACTGAAGCGATTGCGTCAGGCCCTGAACGATCCGCTGTTCGTGGCTACCCCAAGCGGTATGGAACCCACCCTGCGTGCACGGGAACTGGCCGAGCCCACGGGCCTGTTCATTCAGACCCTCTCCCATAAGCTGAAGCAGAATCCGGAGTTTGATCCCGCCGCATCAGACCGGGTCTTTAAGATCGCAGGGGGTGGCCACTTTGAACTGATTCAGCTACCGCGTTTGTTGCGGATACTCAGCCAGGAACAACTGAGCGTACAGATCCACAACGAACCGCTGACCCAGTCGGACTACCACGATGAACTGCTGCAAGGAAAAGTAGATCTGGTGTTCGGCGTACGGGGCATGACCCACCTGGCTGACAACCTGAAGACCGGCTTGGTACAAAACACCGAGATGGTGCTGGTTGTCCATGAGTCCCATCCCCTCGCCCAGCGTCAGTCGTTAAGTCTGGAGGAGATGGCAGCACAGCCACAGATCTTCACCTCTTACTGGAGTGGCCCCAAGAATTTCCTGGATCAGCGCCTCCAGCAGAACGGCCTCAAGCGTAATGTGGTCACCACGGTGCAGGGATACGCCTCGGTGCCAGCCATCCTGGAAAACACCGAACTGATGATTGTGATGATCAAACCGGTCGCACTGTATTTCCAGCAGCACTACCCGCTGAAGCTGATTCAGGCCCCGCGTGAACTCACCGATATCAGTTCGTTTTTTGCTTGGCACCCACTGCACGATAACGATCCGGGCCATATCTGGTTACGGCAGCAGTTGGCCAACGTGATCAACGACACCGTATAACTCGCTGACCACACGCCGTTACGGTATGCTGCCTTTTTCACTAACACCCACCAACAAGGTTCCGTGAATGCCCGACCAGCCTAAGATCGCCATCTTCGTGGATGTACAGAACATCTACTACACCACCCGTCAGGCATACGGCCGCCAGTTCAACTACAGGGCGTTGTGGCAGCGCATCTCTGAGGAAGGCACCATCGTCAGCGCCACCGCCTACGCCATCCACCGTGGCGACGAACGCCAGCTGAAGTTTCAGAACGCTCTTAAACAGATCGGTTTCGATGTAAAGCTCAAACCTTTTATCCAGCGTAGCGACGGCTCCGCCAAAGGTGATTGGGATGTAGGGATTACAATAGATGTGCTGGAAGCAGCCAAATCGGTAGATAAGATTGTACTGCTTTCGGGTGACGGAGATTTTGATCTGCTGCTGGATAAGGTTCGCAACGATTATCACGTCAGCGCCGATGTATACGGTGTACCGGCACTGACGGCAAACTCACTGATTAATGCGGCGAGTGAGTTTTATCGAATTGAGGAAGCGTTACTGATGTAACGCGGCCCTCTCCACCATCGATCCCCCCGCCAACCAGGACACGGGCGCTACCGACTTCATGGCAGCGCGCCCCCAGACCTGTTATGTCCGATAAAGCGGTTCCAGTATCCCTTCAGCTGTTTCCGGGGGCCCAAGCCGGGCACTCTGAGCCAGGCGCCACAGTTGCTGCCCCTGCCAGCTTTGCGCTGCCCTGCCATAGGTGTGCTGGTTCAACCTGTTGATCTCGGGTTTCAAATCCGGACAGATATCCGCCAGCTGATTAAGGTGTGTACATCCGGGGCGCTGAGCCTTAGCCCACTCTAACAACGCCGTTCGCGCTGCCCGTGCATCGTTCTGCTCACACGCCTGCTTCAGCTGCCGTTGCGCGTGTGAAACCGAGCTAACAGCAGCGCTTACCTCCCGCTGCGCAGCGGTGTTGTCTGCTTTCGACGAGAACCGGCCCAGTAGCAGTGTCCCAACACTGCCCAGCACAACGCCCACCAACAGAAGCCACCCGTGATTAATCCAGCCTGCGGCCGTTTCATCGGCCTGCGTGGCAGGCTCGTCCGGCGTAGCAGCAACCGCTTCCTGCGCCTGCGGCACAACCTCTGGCGTCACTTCAGGCTCCACCGGCAGCGGGACAGGGGCTGCGGCCTGAGCAGCGTTCACACCCGGCAGCACCTCAACCGTCACCGCCTCCAGTACCGCCTCCCGCATCCGGTTTGCTTTCACATCCCACCAGGGAACACGGATCTCCGGCAACGTCAGTGTCCCCACTTTGCTGGGAATCAACGTAACCTCCAGCTCCAGTGTCGACACCAGATGATCGCCGAAGTGCTGATCGGTTTCCGGTGTGGCCGCGTACTGCTTAACCCCCTTCACCTCAGGCAATGTCAGTGGTGGTAACTGGTTGCTGGTCAGCCCTTCGGCTGTCAGCGTGATCACACGCGTGACCGGCTCGCCCTGGGTAACGCTGTCGGTCTGCCAATCCTCACTCAGGCTCAGCTTTTCTGCCGGCAACCAAGTACGTCCTGAAAATTGCGCGGGAATCGGCTCCACCGTCAGGCTGTAGGGTTGCGACGATACCTGCACCCGTTTCAGAGCACGGGTAAGATTACCAAAAGGATCACGTTTGCGTTGCCCGTTGTGTACCTGACCAATCAGTCTCACGGGTGTAATCTCCAGATCACCGCTCTCTTCCGGCGTAATGACCCAAGACTGCTCGACTGCGGTTATCTCCCGTCCATCAAGTACCTGCGTGTACTGTTTCTGCTCACCCAGTGGTTCCACCAGCGCTTTTACACCACTGACAGTGGGCGCTTCAATAGAGGCATTAAAGATCTGCCGCCCCACCAGCAGGGTTGCACGATAGATGATCGGCTGTTGCACCTTGGGATTTTCGGAGGAGAGGGATGCCCGCACCTCAAATCCGCCCTGATCAGCACCGACCTGCTGCACCTTTTTCACCGTGATCCGGTGCGGCTGTGTCTGATCATTGTCGACAGACAGCGACGGAATGACGAGTTTACCCGTACGCTTCGGCAGCAGTGTGAGGACCAGTTCACTGGTCATCTCCACCTGCCCGTTGCGAATATAGGTACTGGACTGCTGGCTGCGCCCCAGGATGTCGAAGTCCTTTTCCAACGGGTTCAGATCGATCTCGTCGCTGCTCACACCGGACATATCCAGCGAATAACGGATTGTTTCCCCCTCATCCACCTGACTGCGGTCGATACGGCTTTCCACTGCGGCCTGAGCCACAACACTCAAGCAGAGCAGCAGAGCCGGAAACCAACGTGTTATCGCCTTTACCATGTTTTTTCCTCTACTCCATCCTGTTGCGCCCGCTGGCGATACTGGTAGATAAACTTGCGCCGCCAGAGCCCTGCCGGATCATCGACAATTTTGTTCAGCAACTGCTGACGGGCCTGCTCAGCCTCATCCACCGGTTTATCTTGTTCCGCTGTCATCGCGGCCATCGCTTCGCCTTCGTTCTCTGAGTCGTTACCCTGCTGACGCTGATCGATCTGCCCTCTCAGGTAGTCCTCCGCCTCCTCAGCCGTTTGTGCCTCCCGTTCCGCAGCATGCTGGCTACTCTCTTGCGGGTTGCGGCTCTCCGCCGCATCGGACGCCGGTGCCGACTGTTGCGCGCTATCGTTACCCTGATCGCCACCTTGGTTTTGCTGCGCGGCAGAATCGCGGGCCTGATCGGATTGTGTTGGGTCGTCCTGTTCGCTATGGCTGTTTTGCTGACCAGATTGCTTTTGTTCACCGCCCTGCTGCGATTGCGGCTGCGACTGCTGAGACGCTTGCTGATTCTGCTGTCCCGATTGCTGGCTCTGATTTTCCTGTTCAGAAGCCTGCTGCTTGAGTTCCTCCAGCAACGTTTTGTTGTGTTTGGCATCGTCAAAGTCGGGCTGAAGCTCAAGGGCGCGGTGGTAAGCAGCGATCGCCTCATCCAGCTTGCCGTTACGGGCCAGAACGTTGCCGCGGTTGTACCAGTCAGCCGCCGTCTCCGGGGTAAACCCCTCCTCCAGTGCAGCCTGGTAGTCGCCGCTCTCGTACTGCGCCACCTGCTTCCAGCGCGGATCTTCAAATTGCTTCGCTGCAGCCGCTTTATCTCCTGTAGCGTAAGCCTTGGCCGCCTTCTGATCCGGCGATCGCCACAGATCCTGCCACCAGCCGGCGTCCGCGTTTGGTGAAGCCGTAAATGCCGACAAAAACATCACTGGCAGCAGAAGGTTCAGCATCCCCCTGCGAAACAGTGGCAATAGCAGCGGAAGTGTCAGCAACAGAATCCAGGGGCCTTCCGCCACCCAGTAATCAAACGCCTGATCGCTGACCACTGCGCGCCGTTCACTTTGTGCGAACAAGGCGCTCAGTTGGTCCAGATCTGTGTCGTCGTTGCTCAGCCTGACCGCGACACCGCCGCCCAACGCCGCTGCTTCACGCATTTTGCCAAGATCGGTGCGGGCGACCACAACCTCTCCCTGCCGGTCTTTCAGCAAACCGGAACCGGTCGGAATCGGCGCGCCCTCTCGCGTGCCCACACTGAGTATCGACACCCGATATCCCTGCTGTTTCAGGCGGCTGGCGTCTGCTGCTATCAGGGCCGGCTCCACCTCGTCACTGACCAGCAGAATATCGCCCTCGGGCACCTGAGCCTGTTGCAGTAAGGCTCCGGCCTGCTGCAACGCCCGATCCGCCCGGCTACCCTGCGCCGGCATAATCTCCGGTTGCATCGCAGGAAGTTGTGCACGGATCGTATCACCGTCCTCGGTAAGCGGTGTGACAACGAACGCGTCCGCCGCATACACCAGCAGCGCCGCCTGACTGTCGCCAAGACGGTCCAGAAGGTCTTCGATCTTGAAACGGGCGCGTTGCAAACGGCTGGGTTTAAGGTCTGTTGCGTTCATGGACGCCGAGAGATCCCACACGATCACCACCGCACCGCCCTGCTTCACGGCCGGTTGTGGCTGTTTCTGCCAAACCGGCTGTGCCGCCGCGAGCGCCAGCAGCAGCGACACCAATACCGCCAGAGGCCAGATCGCACGCGAACGCCCTTTCCCCTCCCTGACCAGGAACGGTAACAGCTCCGCATCACAGACCTGTGCCCAGTGCTGCGTGGAGTGATTAGCGCGCAGCCAGAGCCAGGTGATCCCCATCAATAGCGGAAAGAGCAGCAGCCACCAGGGCTGCAGAAAGTGGAATTCATTCAGCATCTCACCCCCTCCCTGCTCGCCACAGGGCGGCCAATATCAGCATCAACACACCCACCAGCAGCGGCCAGTGGTAGAGCGAACTTACCGGGCGGAATGTATCGCTGTCCTGCGCCACCGGCTCCAGCTCATCCAAAACCTGATAGATCTCCGCCAGTTGATCGATATCCTGCGCACGGAAATACTGACCGCCGGTCTGCTCTGCGATGTAGGTCAGGGTCTCTTCATCCAGCTCCGGCATCGAACCGCCCAGCAGCCGTCCGACCAAACCTCCCCGGCTACGGTCGCGACCGATACCGATGCTGTAGATTTTCAGCCCTTCAGCCATAGCCAGCTCGGTCGCCTTTTTCGGGTCCAGTGCACCGGCGGTGTTCGTGCCGTCGGTCATCAGTATCAGTACCCGCTGTTCATTCCTCATCGATTTAAAACGTTTCACCGCCAGCCCGATCGCATCACCGATTGCAGTGGAGCGGCCCGCCAACCCGATCTGGGCCTCATCCAGCAGCTGCTTCACCGTAGTGCGATCATGAGTCAGGGGGGCCTGCAGGTAGGCTTGCTCGGCAAACAGAATCAGACCAATACGGTCGCCCACACGCCGCTGAATAAAGTCCCCCGCCACCGCTTTGGTGGCCGCCAGACGACTGATCAGCTGATTGCCGAGTTCAAAATCCTGCTCCAGCATACTTTCCGACAGGTCCACCGCCAGCACCATATCGCGCCCCTGCAGCTGCTGCGGCACCGGCTCACCGATCCAGCGCGGATTGGTCGCAGCAAACAGCAGGCAGAGCCAGGCCAGGTAACACCAGATCAGTAAACCCAGGGAGCGCTTGCCCGTTGACGTACGCTGTCCGCCGGTTGCACTTTCCAGCGCGTCGATAAACGGCACCTCAAGGCCACTCTGCTGAGCAGCGCCTGCCGCCGGTGCATAGCAGTAAACCAGCCACGGCAGCGGCGCCAGCAGCAGTAACCAAGGCCAGCCTAACTCAAACATCAGCGATCTCCCGTTTAGCCGACTTGATCCACTGCCTGCACGCTGCAATCAGCGCGTCGGCGGAGATTACCGCATCGCGCCGATAGGGGCCCTCCACCAGATTGCGCAGCTGGCCGTGATCGCAGCGTGGCCCTGTCTGCTGCAGAAACTCAAACCATGCCTGCCCCGACAGCCCCGCAACCTCATGACGTGAATACAGCGTCATCGCACTCTGCTTCAGCAACGCATTACAGTCGGTCAGCAGTATTTGCGGGTTCTGGTGTTGTTGATAGCGGGCGAGCACAACCTCAAGTGCCGCCAGACACCGGCGCCGGGGATCAGCCTTACACCGACGCCACCAGAGCACTGCCATGACGGTCAAAACAACCAGCAACAGCAGCAGTAGCCACCAGCCGGGCGCAGGCGGCCAGATGCCCACAGCATCAGGCAACTGCATCGGTTTCAGGGGGATCTGCGAGAAGTCCATCAGCGCGCCCCCTCTTTCCCGTGTGAAGATGGAAGCTGAAAGAGCGGGTGTTGATCGGTGTGCCAGTGGGCAAACTCCACACCGCGTAGATTGCGCAGTTTTTTGAGCAGCTGGATTCGGCCGGCAAATTGTGCGGCGTAGCGTTGCTGTTGTCCCGCGTCAGCATCAACCGTTACCTCCCGCCCCCGACCCAGAAAACGGTAACGTTTGCCCTGGGGCAGCTGCTGCTCCAGCGGATCGGAGATCAGCACCAGCTTCAGCTCAACCCGCTGTGCCAGCCGCATCAGGTGTTGCTGTACCGCCTCATCCACATCGTGAAAATCGCTGAATAGGTAGAGTAGCGTCCCGCTCTCCAGATAACGCTCCGCGTTGGCCAGCGTTTGGCCAAGAGACATGGCGGCGCCCGCCTCGATTTTATGAGCAGTGCGCTGCGCCAGTGCCGAGATCAGCCCCATCACCTGCTGACGATTATTGCTGGGACGGAACAACTGGGGCTCCGCACCGCCCAGCAGTTGCCCGCCAACACAATCCCCGTGGGCCAGGGTGGTCCAAACGGTCATCGCCGAAGCATAAGAGGCCAGCACCGATTTGAAATGGCCGCGGGTTGCAAAGTGCATGGGCGCGCGCAGATCGGCCATCACAAATACCGGGCGCTCACGCTCCTCACGGAACAGCTTGGTGTGCGCCTCACCGGTGCGCGCCATCAGACGCCAGTCCAGATGACGGATATCGTCGCCCGGCTGGTACTCGCGCACGTCGTCGTACTCCATACCGCGGCCGCGGATATGACTGAGATGGTGCCCGTCGCGAATCGCCATACGTTCACGCCCCCGTCCGCGGGCCGGCGGCCAGTGGCGCAGGCTGATCAGCTCGTCCAGCGTGAGGATGTGGCGAGCCGCAGGTACCGGCCGCAGTATGTGCTCTCCGGCAAACATAGCTGCAGCTCCTCAGGGCACCGCCACACGCGCAATCAATTCGGCGATCAGACGATCCTTGTCCATTCCGTTAGCCTCGGCGATATAACTCAGGCCGATACGGTGACGCAGCACCGAAGGTACCATCTCCTGGATATCATCTGGCGTGACAAAATCCCGGCCGTTGAGCCATGCCTTGGCTCGCACCGCCAGATCCAGTGCGATGGTGGCACGGGGACTGGCGCCGTATATGAGACTGTCGGCCAGATCGTCACCATACGCCGCCGGCTTGCGGGTCGCCATCACCAGCGCGACCAGATAGTCCTCCAGATTGTCCGCCATATAGGTGTCCATCAGTTCGCGGCGGGCTGCGAACAGCTCCTCCTCGCTGAGCAACACCTTCGCCACTGCATCATCCCCCGCCATATGGCTGGTATGCTCACCGCGCACCAGGCGCAGGATCTCTTTCTCCTGCTGATGGTCGGGATAATCGATACGGATATGCAGCATAAAGCGATCCAGCTGCGCTTCCGGCAGCGGGTAGGTGCCCTCCTGCTCCAGCGGGTTCTGGGTTGCCATCACCATGAACGCACGCGGCAGCGGGTAGGTTTTACCCGCCACAGTCACCTGCCGCTCCGCCATCGCCTCCAGCAGTGCCGATTGCACCTTGGCAGGCGCACGGTTCACTTCATCGGCGAGTAACAGGTTGCAGAACAGCGGCCCCGGACGGAACTGGAAACCACCCTCGGCGGTATTAAAAATCTCGGTACCGGTGATATCGCTGGGCAGCAGGTCGGGGGTGAACTGCGCACGGTGAAAGGTGCCCTCCAACAGATCACTCAGGGCATGAATGATGCGGGTTTTCGCCAGACCGGGCGGACCTTCCAGCAGTACATGACCGTCAGTCAGCAGTGCGATCAGCAGCTGCTCGATTAGCGCCTCCTGCCCGACCACCGACGTTTGCAGCGCCTGACGCAGCGTTTCCAATTTAAGCTGGTTTGGACTGAGTCCCGCCTCATCTACCGTCACCGTCATTCCGCCCTCCCAGGTGTTTCAGACGTATTCAAAGAGTTTGTATCGGTCTATCGACCAGCCAAAAAGCGATTGGTTTCATTGAGTTAGCCGCTTTGTTCTGATCGCGAACAGACTGGCCGTACAGAATAGATGGGTTTAGACGTGACAGAATCAAGGGGGGCTGGGTGACAACTGGAGAATTTCGTTAGGGTTGCTGATTGCGATGCCTGCTGCTGTCAGGCCGCATGGAATGTGTCCCACACCTGCCCCTTCTCCTGCGAGCCAAACCAGGCCAGACGTAGCTTAATGACTTGGAGCTCCAGAAAATAATAACGCGTGTTCCTTCACACTGTGGGTTTCCATCCTGAGAAATACGACAATCTGAATTGATACCCTTACACACTTACCAAGCTGATCACAACTGCTTCAGCGCCAACGATTAGATAGGGAACAACCAAAAAAACGCCGGTGAGCGCTAACCCACCGGCGTTTTTTAGTAATCAGATTCGATCTGAGATCAGGCCGCTACAACCTCGTTTTCGAGGTAAGCGATGATCTCTTTGGATTCGTACATCCACTGCACAGAGCCGTCTTCTTTCTCGATACGCAGGCATGGCACTTTTACACGGCCACCTTCGTTCTGCAGAGTGGTACGGTGGGTGTTGTCGTTCTTGACGTCACGCAGTTCGATGTTCAGCGCGTTGCGCTTCATGGCACGGCGTACTTTTACGCAGAACGGGCACGCCTCAAACTGGTACAAGGACATATTTTGGGTGCGCTGGTCGATCTTCGCCTGGGCATCAGCAGGGCGCTTTACACTGCGCGGGCTGAAGATAAAGTTCAGTAACAAAATGATACGACCCAGAAACCAACGTACAAATGCCATAAGGCTCTCTCCACTTTCAAATCTTAACGCAAGGTGGGTAGCGGTCAGGTTGGCTACCCATCGATGTTAGCGAGCGCGAATTCTATCAGGTTGATCAGATTCTAAACACCCGGTTTTTATGCTGCTTTAGCCACGTTTTACGCTACGCTGCTGCTTTTTCTTGCCCGGCTTGCCCTTTTTGGCTGCCGGAGCACTGCCGGAACCTGCCGCACGTTTGGCGGAGGTGCCGTTGTTCTTAAACGAGCCACCTTTACCCGATGCCGGACGTTTACCGTTACCCCGCTTGCTCGGCGAGTCGTCCACACGCGCTTTTGGCGTAGAACCGGACCACTGTCCGCCACGCGCGGTTTTACCCGGTTTAGCCGGACGGTTGGAATTGCGCTTGGCGTTCTGCTCTTTCTCTTCTTCCGGTACCAGCTGGTTTGGACCATCACCGATCAGGTCGGCTCGACCCATGTCCTTCAGCGCGCCACGCAGCATGCTCCAGTTTTCCGGATCATGGTAACGCATCAGTGCTTTGTGCAGCTTACGCTGCTCGTCGTTCTTCGGCGTGTACAGCTTCTCGGACTTGTAGGTCACCTTCTTCAGCGGGTTGCGGTCTGAGTGGTACATCGCGGTCGCCAGGGACATCGGTGACGGGTAGAAGGTCTGCACCTGGTCTACCTTGAATTCGTTCTTCTTCAGCCACTGAGCCAGGCTGACCATATCGCTGTCTTCACAACCCGGATGCGCACCAATGAAGTATGGGATCAGGTACTGCTTCTTGCCCGCTTCCTTTGAGAACTTGTCGAACATCTTCTTGAACGCATCGTAGGTGCCCATACCCGGTTTCATCATCTTGGAGAGCGTACCCTCCTCGCTGTGTTCCGGAGCAATCTTGAGCAGACCTCCCACATGGTAGGTTACCAACTCGCGTACGTACTCCGGATCTTCCACCGCCAGGTCGTAACGCAGACCGGAGGAAATGGAGATGGTGTGTACGCCATCCAGCTTACGTGCTTTACGGTACAGCTGGGTGGTTGGACTATGATCTGTGTTCAGGTTCTGACAGATGGTCGGATACACACAGGACAGCTTACGGCACGACGCCTGGATCTCAGGGTCGTTACAGTTGAGCTTGTACATGTTGGAGGTCGGTCCACCCAGGTCGGAGATCGCGCCGGTAAAACCCGGGACCTTGTCACGAATCTCTTCGATCTCATTCAGGATCGATTCGTGGGAACGGCTCTGGATGATACGACCTTCGTGCTCGGTGATGGAGCAGAAGGTACAGCCACCAAAACAGCCACGCATGATGTTGATCGAGAAGCGGATCATGTCATACGCCGGAATACGCTGCTTACCGTATTTCGGATGCGGAATACGCTGGTACGGCAGACCAAATACGCCGTCCATCTCCGGTGTTTCCAGCGGGATCGGCGCCGGGTTAACCCAGATCTCACGTTTGCCGTGTTTCTGGATCAATGCACGGGCGTTGTGCGGATTGGATTCCAGGTGTAGTACGCGGGATGCGTGTGCATAGAGA
>NZ_CAXRBQ010000073.1:0-15095 GCF_964228735.1 Pontibacterium sp.
TCTCACTCAGGCTACCGTGCGCCTGCTGCGTACAGAGCAGGACCGGGGCACTATAACCCTATTGGATCGTCGTGTGGTCAGTCGTCGTTACGGACGCAAACTGTTGGACGCACTGCCACCTTATCGACGCAATTTTGCTTAAGACGGATATATACCTTGAGTACTGAAGAGAAACAGATCGACAATTCCTCCGCAGTTAAGGCTGCTAAATCTGATTCAGATAAGCCAAAACAGCGTCGTCGCCGTCGCAGCAGCAATTCGCGCAGCAACAAACGTCGGGATGATAAGAAGGTGACCTGGAGTCCTTCCCAGTACGTAGTGCCTGAAGTTGAGGGCAAGGTGCGCTTTATGGACTTCAATCTGCCGGATGATGTTTTGCATGCGGTTGCTGATCTGGGCTTCGAATACGCGACCGCTATTCAGGCTGAAACCATTCCATCTGCGCTGGAAGGTAAGGACATCATCGGTAAAGCGCAGACAGGTACCGGTAAAACCGCTGCATTCCTGCTGGGTATTATCACCGATCTGATCGATTATCCGATTGAAGAGCGTCGCCGTCTGGCAGAGCCGCGTGCGCTGATCGTGGCGCCAACCCGCGAACTGGCGATGCAGATTGCTGCCGATGCGGAAGGTCTGGCTAAGTACACCGATCTGCATGTTGTGTCTTTGGTTGGTGGTATGGACTACGACAAGCAGCGCCAGCTGCTGAAGAAGAAACCGGTAGATATTCTGGTGGCAACGCCGGGTCGCCTGCTGGATTTCGTCAACAACAAAGAAGTTGATCTGTGGAACGTGGAAGTGCTGGTGCTGGACGAAGCCGACCGCATGCTTTCCATGGGCTTTATCCCGGACGTGCGTTCTATTATCCGTGCGACGCCGCGTAAAGGTCAGGACCGTCAGACCTTGCTATACAGTGCGACCTTTACCGATGACATTATGAACCTGGCACAGCAGTGGACGCTGGATGCGGTTCAGATCGAGATCGAGCCTGAGCAGAAAACCTCCGAAAACGTGGCGCAGAAGGTGTTCCTGGTTTCCGCCAAAGAAAAATACAAACTGCTGCGTAACTACATTCGTATCAACAACATCGAAAAAGTGATTGTGTTCGGCAACCGCCGTCACGAAACCCGCTCCCTGTGCGAGCGTCTGCAGAAAGACGGTGTAAGCGCGGCGCTGATGTCCGGCGAAATCACCCAGCAGAAACGTATCCGTACACTGGAAGATTTCCGTAGCGGTAAGATCGAAGTGTTGGTTGCAACCGATGTTGCAGGTCGTGGTATTCATATCGATGGTGTGACCCACGTAATCAACTACCAGTTGCCGGATGATCCGGATGACTACGTTCACCGCATCGGTCGTACCGGTCGAGCAGGTGCAACCGGTACCTCTATCTGTTTTGCGTGTGAAAATGATTCCTTCATGATCCCTGAGGTGGAAGCAGAGGCGGGTATTAAGCTTGAGTGTATTCACCCAGGACCTGAACTGCTGGCCGACTTGGATAAGCCTGCGAAGAAAGGTAAGAAGCAGAAGGATGAAGAAGCTGAGGAAGCGCCTGCAGCGAGTGAGCCGAGCGCCCCGGTTGAAGTAGCTGCGGAAGAAAACGCTGAGGTAGCAGAGGCTGAGGTTGTCACACCGGAAGCATCAGAACCTGCCAGCGACAGCAAAGATGTGCCTGCGGCTGAAAGCACTGAAGTCACTGAAGTGGTTGTTGCTGAAGCGCCGGTGCCGTCTGAAGAAGCGGGCCAGGGTGAAGCGGAAACTAAGGCTCAGGAAGAATCAGAGCCTGTAGAGACTGCTAAAACAGCTGAGGAAAATCTGGACCTGTTTGCTGATGCTGGTGCCGAGAAGTCCGAAGACGCGCCTGCTGAGGACGTGGCCGAATCTGCGCCTGCCAACGAAGAGGTAGCGGAAGAGTCATCTGAAGAATCGGCGACAAAAGCGGATGACTCAGAATCAAAAACAGGTGAGGAGCGCAGCGGTGGCTGAAGACAGGCACAACACCTCCCGGTTAAGTAACATCATTGCGATTGTTGTAAGTGCATTTTTCGCTGCTATTGCTGTGGCAGGCTATCAACGCACGAACGACATTCAGCAATTGATGTTGTTTATGGGATTGGCTGTGCTTGCGTTTGGTATCGTTAAGGTGGCGTTTGTCGGGATCAATAAGTTGCTTGACAGTGTCGATAACGATAAGCCGTAAGAAAAACATCACGTCGCCGTAAAGCCGGTTCTACAGCGTGGTCATAACCACTCCCTAAACTGCGGCGTGGTTAGGTCATAAAGGCAGTGCGTACAGATGTCGAATCTGTTGTGCTGCCTTTTTGTTATCTGAGATCAAAGATAAGATAGACACAGTAAGTTGTTTGTCGGCGCAATGGATATAATCGTGGCCGGGTTTAGCTGTGTTCAGAGTTCAAGGGGCAATGCATGTCTGAAGTAACAAAGGTTGCAGTACTGGGGGGCGGAAGCTTCGGTACGATCATCGCGAATATGGTGGCAGAGAACGGATTTCAGGTCAGTCACTGGATGCGAGATCAGCAGCGGGTTGATGAGATCATTGCGACACGGGAAAACTCCCGCTATCTCCCGGGCTATAAACTTGCTGAGAGCCTGGAGCCCACCACGGATATGCAGCTTGCGCTGAACGGCGCGCAGATGGTGATCGTCTCGATCCCAAGTCACTCGTTCCGCAAAGTGGTAAAGCAGGCCTGCGAATGGCTGCAGCCGTCCCAGATGCTGATCAGCACCACCAAGGGTATCGAGGCGGATACCTTTAGCTTGATGAGTGAGATTCTGCGGGATGAGCTTCCGCAAGGACGTATCGGTGTGTTGAGCGGTCCAAACCTCGCAAAAGAGGTTGCCCAGCGTCAGCTGACGGCAACCGTAATCGCCAGTGAAGATGCAGGGTTGCGCGAGCAGGCGCAAAAAGTCCTGCACAGCGCTTATTTTCGCGTATATGCAAGTTCCGATACCTACGGTGTGGAGCTGGGCGGCACACTGAAGAACATCTACGCCATCGCTGCGGGTTTGAGTGCCGCGATGGGGATGGGTGAAAACACCAAGAGTATGCTGATGACCCGTAGCCTCGCCGAGATGAGTCGTTTCGCTGTGTGTATGGGGGCAAACCCGATGACCTTTATCGGTCTGGCGGGGGTGGGTGATCTGATCGTTACCTGTATGTCGCCGCTGAGTCGCAACTACCGCGTGGGCTATGCACTGGGTGAAGGCAAAACGCTGGATCAGGCGGTGGAAGCGCTGGGTCAGGTGGCGGAAGGTGTGAATACGCTGAAGCAGGTTAAAACCAAAGCCCAGGAGATGGACGTGTACATGCCGCTGGTCTGGGGGTTGTATGAAGTTGTCTTTAATCACGCGCCTGTGGCCGAGGTGGTGAAAACACTGATGCTGAACGAGCAGAGTACAGACGTTGAGTTTGTTCTGCCGAGGGATGAAGTGTGAGGATCTATTTTATGCGTCACGGCGAGGCCTCCTGGCAAGCTTCCTGTGATGCAGAGCGTCCGCTCACGGAGAATGGGCGGGTGCGTCTCTACGCTTCGCTACGTGAAAACGCTGCGCGTATGCAGGATGTTCAGCATATTCTGCACAGTCCGTACCTGCGTGCGGTCCAAACTGCAAAGATTGCGGGCGAAGTCCTGGGGGTTGATTCCTACTCTGATGATGCGCTGTGGACGCCAGACAACGATCCGCAGCAAGCTATCGAAACGTTAGAAGCCTTTACCGAGCAAACCATATTGGTGGTTACCCATAACCCCCTGGTGAGTCGATTAGTGGGTGGTTTCTGTGGTGCAGGTATCGAGCCCTTTGATACCGGGACCATCACTTGTGTTGATGCTGACTGGCCCGCAATGGGGCTGGGATCTCTTATCTGGAAGGCGTAACGGCGCTCGCCTTCCCATTTCTTGCTTTGCGCTATTCCCTGACGCTCCCTGATTTTTACGTTATGCTTTTCAAATCAGTTAATTGCAGGGATTTTGCGTGTCTTATTCTGAAGAGCTTCGCTTCGAAGTAAACGGCCATGTCATTGCCGCGATGGCCAGCGGTAAGCCGGATGACCCGGTTGTGCTTGGCCTTCATGGCTGGCTGGACAATGCCGCCACTTATAATCAAATTGGTCCGTTGCTTAAGGGCGTTAGATTTATTGCTCTGGATCTGATGGGGCATGGTTTTTCTGATCATCGACCCGCCTCAATGCCGTATTACATTTGGGATAACGTTGCTGATGTGATCGCTGTGGCTGATGAGCTCAAACTCGAGAAGCTAAGGATTGTGGGCCACTCCATGGGGGCAAGTATTGCCAGTTTGCTGGCGGGTTCTTTTCCGGATCGGGTTGAAAAACTCTGGCTGATCGAGGGAGTGGCGCCGCTGGTTTATGAAGCAGATAGGTTGCCGGAGTTGATGGCGGAGGCGCTGAATAAACGTGGCAAGATGCGCAATAAGCGGCTCAAGCCGTATCCCTCTCTGGAGGAGGCAGTTCAGGCGCGTATCAATGGACGCTTCCCTGTGAGTGAGCAGGCATCGCGCTGGCTGGTGAGCCGCGGAGCCGTACATGGCGAGGATGGGGTGTACTGGCGCAACGATCCGAGTCTGGTTTTGCCGTCTATACTGCGCATGACAGAAGATCAGGTTCAGGCGTTTTTGCGTAGAATTTCAGCAGAAGTGGATCTGGTGCTGGGCGAAGAAGGGTTGGAGCTGGATCGTATGGATGAACGTGCGGCCTGTATCGCGCAGATGGTCATCCATCGATTCCCCGGAAATCACCACCTCCACCTGGAGCCTGAAGCCGCCAAATTGATCGCTGATCTGGTCAACGGCTGGTTTGAGGAGAAATGATCTGATCTCAGTGGTCCAAGGAGGGTGGGTCCTGGTCTTTACAGACTTGCCTTTCGGGCCTTGTTGGCACCTTTCTGAAGGTTGTTGAGTTGCATGGAGGTTTCAATGTTACGTTGGTTGCCCGCTTTATTTGTACTGGTGGCTATAACCGCACAAGCCCAAAGTGATCGTCGTGGATCTGCCGATCACCCGGCGGTGGAGCGCTTCCCGCTCTCTTATATCGTTGACTACCGGCAGCGTGAAGTGCCGGAGTACCGTCTTATTCTGGGTGGACTGGAGAAGGTGGACGGTGTAATCCGTCCGGAGCACGAGCAGCGGATAAAAGGGGATATGACCCGTATTACCTATCGGATGCCAACCGGCCATTCCTCCACTGAACCGTTTCGTTTTATGCGCGACCAGTTGTTGAAAAAAGGCGCGCAGGTGATGTTTGAGTGTCAGGGCAGGGATTGTGGTAGCAGCAACTACTGGGCGAACTCCATATTCCGTATTTCCCGGTTGTACGGTGTTGATCAGACCCAGCACTACCTGGCAGCCCGGTTGGGGCAGGACTATTTCGTTCTCTATACTGTAATTCGTGGCAACAAACGTGTTTACGCGCACCTGGAGGTGCTCAGTTCCGAGCAGGGAGATCTGACCCAGACCCTGGAAGCCCAGGGTTATGCCCGGCTTGAAGCAGGTGGTGAGTTGCCCGCAACACTGTTCGAATACCTGGAGAGCAACCCAGAGGTGAAAATCTGGGTGGTTGGGTTGGATCGCAGTGTTGAAGGTTTTGAGGCGGCGCTGGAAAAATCCGAGCAACAGGCGGATGCCGTTGCGCAGATGATGCGGCAGCAGGTGGATGCGTCGCGCGTGCGGGTCTATGGCCTGGGGCCATTGGCGCCGCTGATGATTGGTGAAGGTGAAGCGGGAGTGTATTTAATCCGCGAGTAAGGAGGCAGGGATGGCAACAGTCTCACTGGTTCTTGGAAGTGGGGGTGCCCGGGGTTACGCGCATATCGGAGTGATTGAAGAGATTGAGCGGCGCGGGTACGAAATCATATGTAGTGCCGGCAGCTCCATGGGTGCGCTGGTCGGTGGTGTTTACGCTGCCGGAGGTCTGGCCGAATACAGAGATTGGGTTAAAGGCTTATCCAAGTTTGAGATCTTTCGGTTGCTGGATATTGAGTTTACGCGCGGCACGATTCGGGGGGAGCGGCTTTTACAGCGCCTTAATGACATTATCGGCAACCCAACGATCGAAGATCTGCCGATCGATTACACCGCCGTGGCGACCGATATCGTCCGTCAAAAAGAGGTCTGGTTTCAGGCCGGGCCGTTGCAAACCGCAATGCGCGCGTCGGTTGCAGTGCCGGGTTTTTTTACCCCTTATGTGCACGAACACCGCATTCTGGTGGATGGCGGTGTGCTCAACCCTTTACCCATTATTCCAACCGTTGCGTCCCACGCGGATCTGATCATCGCGGTTGATCTGAACGCCCGGGACCCGCGCCATGACGTGCTGGATCTGCCCGACAATGCCTATCTTAACCGCAGCGGTATTTCCGATAGTTGGAGTCTCGGCTCTACTCCAAACGGCAACGGCAACGGCAACGGAAGTAATGGTAACGGCTGCGCTACTCCGTATGGTGAGGGGGCTAAAAGGGGGCCTCCGCGAGTGGGTGGACGTATCGATGTGCTTTTGGATTCAGTTGAGGTGATGCAGGGTAGTCTGGCGCAGTACAAAATTGCGGGTTACCCGCCTGACCTGGTTATCTCGATTCCTCACGATTTGTGCCATTTCTTTGAGTTCTACCGAGCGACTGAGGTAATTGAGGTAGGGCGGCAGGTTGCACGTGAGCGCCTTGAAGCGCTCGAGCAAGGGATGTTGAACTAAGTGGCGGGGTTACAGGGTATTTCCCTTCTTCAGTAGCACGTACAGGGCGCCGGTGCCGCCATCTCTATCCTGGGCTGACGTAAAGGCCAGCACACCTGGCATACGGCGCAACCACTCGTTGACGTAGGATTTCAGTAGTGGTTGCTTCCCCGCTTGGCTGTATGCTTTTCCGTGCACAACGATTACACAGCGCATGTTGCGCGCGCGGGCCGCGCGAATAAAGCGGCTTAGCTCATCGCGCGCGTTATCCACGGTATAGCCGTGCAGATCAAGGCCTTCTTCCCACGGGATATGGCCTTGCTTGAGGCGTTTCAGTACCCGCAGCTGTATCCCGGGAGCGGCAAACAGCAGCTCTTCACTGGATTCCACCAGATCAACAGCTTCGCTGGAGAGGTTGTCGATTACCTTCTCCTCTTCAACGGTCGCGGCGGCACGTTTCGCGTGTAGATTGATATCTTTACGGCGTGCAGGTTTCAGATCAGCTTTGTCGTGGCTGTGTCGGGTTACCCCCTGCATCGCATCGGCAAAGGAGAAATCTTCGTCGTTGTTGTCAGGTTTGGCGCGGTCTGACATGGCTTTTCAACCTAAATTTCATTAACATAGCGGCCCTTCTGGGGAGGCTGTAAGCATACTCCCTGTGACCCCGAAAGGGGCGATATTATCCGGTGAGTAACGATGAACGATCAAGACCAGATTAAACAGGAACTGCATACAATCCGCGATTACATCCGCTGGTGTATGAGTAACTTCGGTGAGCACGATGTATTTTTCGGGCACGGCACCGATAACGCCTGGGATGAATCGGTCCATCTGGTGTTGAGTGCGTTACACCTGCCGTGGGACACCGACAGCACTGTGTTGGATGCGCGCCTGACCGGCGCTGAGAAGGATCGCGTGCTGAAGTTTATCGAGCAGCGTGTGCATGCACGTATGCCGCTGCCGTACCTGACCAACGAAGCCTGGTTTGCGGGTATGCCGTTCTATGTTGACGAGCGGGTGTTGGTGCCGCGTTCTCCGATTGCTGAGTTAATCGATAATCACTTTGCGCCGATGCTGCGTGAAGGGCCTGTGAATCGCATTCTGGACCTCTGTACTGGCAGCGGCTGCATTGGCATTGCTTGTGCTTACGCTTTCCCTGAGTCTGATGTGGATCTGGCGGATCTGTCCGAGGATGCGTTAGATGTGGCAAGCATCAACGTTGCGCGTCACGGTCTGGAATCCCGTGTGATCCCGCGCCACAGTGATCTGTTCAGTGCGCTGCAGGGCGAGAAGTATGATCTGATTGTCTCCAATCCGCCGTACGTAGATGCCGAAGATCTGGCGTCCATGCCGGAGGAATACGGTCATGAGCCAGATATGGCGCTGGGTTCCGGTCCGGATGGTCTGGATATCACCAAGCGCATTTTGCGTGAAGCCAATGACTACCTCACCGAAGATGGTCTGCTGGTGGTTGAGGTGGGTAACAGTGAAGTGCATCTGGCGGAGCAGTATCCGCAGCTGCCACTGATCTGGCTGGAACTGGAACAGGGAGGGAATGGCGTTTTTGCGATCTCGGCCGCAGATCTGAAAGCACACCGGGAAGAAATTTGAGCGAGGCTGTATAATGCAGCCTGCCGGACTGAACACCGATCTACTGTGGTAACAATAGGTTAGGTCCGACAGGCTGTGAAAGCCTCTGTTAAGCTGATGCGATGCGTCAGTTGGTATTAAGTTAAGTGGATAATAACGATGTCAGGAAATAGCTTCGGAAAACTCTTTACAGTGACCACCTTCGGTGAGAGTCACGGCCCGGCGTTGGGTTGTATTGTTGATGGTTGCCCTCCTGGCATCGAGCTGAGTGTCGAAGACCTGCAGGTCGATCTGGACCGTCGTAAGCCGGGTACATCCCGCCACACCACGCAGCGCCGCGAAGACGACATTGTTGAGATTCTGTCCGGTGTTTTCGAGGGTAAAACCACCGGTACCTCCATCGGTCTGCTGATCAAGAATACTGACCAGCGTTCCAAGGATTACTCCAATATCGCCGAAACCTTCCGTCCGGCTCACGCTGATTACGTGTATTCTCACAAGTACGGCTTCCGTGACTACCGTGGCGGCGGTCGGTCCTCTGCCCGTGAAACGGCGATGCGTGTTGCGGCAGGTGCGATTGCCAAGAAATTCCTGGCATCCAAGGGGATTGAGGTCCGTGGTTACCTGTCCCAGTTGGGTCCGGTGGCGATCGATATGGAAAACTTCGACTGGAACGAAGTAAACAACAACCCATTCTTCTCGCCGGATGCCAAGAAAGCGGAAGAGATGGCGGAATACATGGATGCCCTGCGTAAAGAGGGTAACTCTGTGGGTGCGAAGATCTCCGTTGTCGCCAGCGGCGCGCCAGTGGGTCTGGGGGAACCGATCTTTGATCGCCTGGATGCGGATCTGGCGCATGCGCTGATGAGCATCAACGCTGTGAAGGGTGTTGAGATTGGTGACGGTTTTGACGTTGTTGCACAGAAGGGAACCGAGCACCGCGATGAAATGACGCCGGAAGGCTTCCAGTCTAACCATGCGGGTGGCATTCTGGGCGGTATCTCCACCGGTCAGGACATCATCGCACACATTGCGCTGAAGCCTACCTCCAGCCTGCGTCTGCCAGGTCGAAGCATCAATACCCACGGTGAAGAGATCGAAGTGGTGACCAAAGGGCGTCACGACCCATGTGTAGGTATTCGCGCCACGCCGATCGCTGAAGCGATGATGGCGATTGTGCTGATGGATCACTACCTGCGTAACCGTGGTCAGAATGCCGATGTGGATTCTGATTTGCCGCTGATCAAATAAACAGATTCTTACTTAGGTAAGTTCTGTAGCCTTGAGCTACAGTCCAGATATGCCCGGCTTTATAGTCGGGCATATTGCGTATTTAAGGTGGGCCACAGCTGTGGTCTGAACGCTTTTTTTGTGCAGCTGTGATCCAGCTGGAGCACGAAGACGGTGAATATAAGACGATGACAACTTTGTACACTGAAAAACTATACGATGGTTACGGCCAGAGCTTTGAGATTGATGAAGTCCTGTTTGAGCAGCAGACGGATTCCTGGCACCTGATTATCTTCCGTAACCGCTTTTTCGGTACGGTCATGGCGCTGGATGGCATTATCCAGACAACAGAGAAAGATGAGTTTGTATACCACGAGATGCTGACGCACGTGCCGCTGTTTGCACACGGTAATGCGAAAAAGGTACTGATCATCGGTGGTGGTGACGGCGGTATCCTGCGCGAAGTGCTGAAGCACCCAGAAGTGGAGCAGGTAACTCAGGTTGAGATCGATCAGGCCGTGATCGATATGTGCAAAGAGTACCTGCCGGGGCACTCTGCAGGCGCATTCGATGATCCGCGTGCGAAGATCGTGATCGCTGACGGTATGGACTACGTGCAGCAAGATGGTGAAAAGTTCGACGTGATCATCTCTGACTGCACCGATCCGGTAGGCCCGGG
The DNA here is from genome assembly GCF_964228735.1 of Pontibacterium sp. Taxonomy (GTDB): domain Bacteria; phylum Pseudomonadota; class Gammaproteobacteria; order Pseudomonadales; family Balneatricaceae; genus Pontibacterium. The sequence continues at coordinate 10,203 of NZ_CAXRBQ010000073.1, forward strand.
CGAAGTGCTGTTCTCCAGTGATTTCTACGAAGGCTGCAAAAACCGTCTGAACGACGGTGGTATCTTCGTTGCGCAAAATGGCGTGGCTTACATGCAGGTGGATGAGGTGGTAACCACCCGTCGCCGTCTGAGCCCGTACTTTGCAGACCAGACGTTCTACGCTGCAGCGGTACCAACGTACGTGGGTGGTGTGATGACCCTGGCGTGGGGTTCCGATAACGATGCACTGCGACAGGTTCCAGTCGACGTGTTGCAGGAGCGTTTTGCAGCAAGTGGTATGAAAACCCGTTACTATAATCCAGCGGTTCACGCGGGTGCCTTTGCGCTGCCGCAGTTTGTGCTGGATGCTCTGAAAGACGCCTGATTGGCTGATCCTCTTTTACCAAAGCCGGCATTATGCCGGCTTTTTTGTGGGTGTCCGTAATCGGTTTTGTTTGGAGTTGTGTGTGAGTCTGCCGTACGTCCGGTTATCCGGATTCTACTTTTTCTATTTCGCTCTGCTAGGTGCATTGGTTCCCTACTGGAGCTTGTATCTCAAGTCCTATGGCTTTGGCGCAGAAACCATCGGTATATTGATGGGGCTGCTGCACGGCACACGCATTGTCGCACCAAACATCTGGGGCTGGTTGGCAGACAGAACCGGACAGCGTCTACGTATTGTGCAGATGGGATCGCTGGTTACCTGCTTGGTTTTTGTGCTCATCTTCTGGCAGGAGGATGCGCTTGGGATCGGCCTGGTTATGTTGGGCTTCAGCTTTTTCTGGAACGCGGTGTTACCTCAGTTTGAGGTCATCACGCTTGGGCATCTGGGGGATAAAAGAGACCGCTACAGTCGAATCCGGCTATGGGGTTCCATCGGGTTTATCGCCGCAGTATTGCTGGTGGGGTGGTTGTTCGACTGGATCAGTGTGCGGTGGTTGCCTGCGATTATGCTGGCCATCATGGTGATGATCTGGTTAAACGCGTTGTTTGTTACCGCGCCAGAAAAAGAAGCGGCACAGCGGGATAGCGGTGATGGCTTTATAAAGCTTTTGTTGCGCCCGCAGGTGCTGGCGTTTTTTGCTATCTGTTTTTTGGTGCAGTTCAGTCATGGTGCCTATTACACCTTCTACAGCGTACTGATGGAGTCTATCGGGTACGCGCGAAGGGAGATTGGTATTCTCTGGTCGATCGGTGTGCTGGCGGAGGTGGTGATCTTTGTCTACATGCACACTCTGATTCAGCGCTTTGGTCTACGCAATATCATGATCGTGAGTTTGATGCTGTGTGTGCTGCGCTGGCTCATGATCGGGGTATGGCCTGACCATTTGGTTCTGATGTTGATTGCGCAAACGCTGCATGCTGCAACATTCGGTACTTTGCATGCCGTCGGTATCGCACTTGTGCACCACTATTTTACCGAACGTACCCATGGTCAGGGGCAGGCGCTTTTCTCTAGTTTTGGTTTTGGTGCCGGTGGAGCGGCGGGTGCAATTGCCAGTGGTTTTCTCTGGGACGAGATCGGTAGCACATCTACATTCGCAATTTCGGCCGCTGCAGCGGCAATTGCAATTGTGTTGGCATGGGTCTGGATCAGGCCGGAAAAAGTGCAGCAAAATCCGTAATTGAGTTGTTTTGCAGTGCAGTTTGTATAGTATTAGAAGAGATAACAAATAAAAGTGGCATCAAGGAGTCGGGATGAAATTCAAGATTGATATCGATATGTCACCCGAAGAGCTGCGTAAGGTTCTCGGTCTGCCAGATGTTGAAGGATTTCATGAGGATATGATGAATCGGATCCGCGAGCAGATGGACGCTGGCGTTGACGGTTATGATCCTCTGACATTGTTCAAGCCATATCTTTCAAGTGGTGTCGGCTCCATGGAAGCGCTGCAAAAAATGATGCTGAGCATGATGACTAGTCCGTACAGCGGCGGGAAAAATTCCGAATAGTCTTATGCCTCAGGGATTGGGTGGTCTACGGAAGAGAGAGAACTGCTTTGCGTATCTTAAGAAAGTATACAAACCGTCGTCTTTATGACACGTCACGTAGCTGTTACGTCACACTGGAAGATGTGAAACAGCTGGTGCTCAACGGCGAAGCCTTTCAGGTTCAGGACTCCAAAACGGGTGCTGACCTGACGCGTAACATTTTATTGCAGATCATTAGTGAGCAGGAAGCTCAAGGGCATGGAACCCTGCTGACCAACCAGGTACTGCAGCAGCTGATCCGTTTTTACGGTGACAGCATGCAAGGCATGATGAGCCAGTACCTTGAACAGAGTATTGCTGCGTTTCTGGAACACCAGGAGCGTATCCGTGAGCAGATGCAGACCATGATGGGGGCTGCAAACCCGCTGACCATGATGAACCGGATCGCTGACCAGAATATGGCGATGTGGGGCGGTATGTTCACACCGGAAAAGGGCGATGAAACTCCTCCGCCGCCTCCAGGCGCTAATCCTGAGCCTGAAAAAGAACAGGATAAGTAATCAGCTTAGATAAGGAAGCTTGGCAGTAACAGGCTTCTAATCTCTACGACCTCTAACGCGTCCGGAAGCTTGGCTTTAATCTTTTCAGTCAAGCTTTACAGGGCGCGTTTCTGTATCTGTCTGTTGGAATTAAGTGTGCGGGCGCATTTGCGCCCGATACCTATGGGATGGGGAAAGAAGTTTCCTGGTCTGAGGTTTAGTCGCGGGTGCTAAGCCAGTCTACGATCTTTGGTGCAACGACTGTCTGTGCCTTGCCAGATACAAACACGCCTATATGCCCACCGCGCACCTCCATCTCTTCGTAATCGTCACTGCTGATATTGTCTTTTAGTGCGATTGAGGATGCTGGGGGTACCAGGTGATCGAAGCTGCCATAGATGTTCAGAACAGGGTGGGTGATTCGGTCAAGGTTTACCTGAAGGCCGCCGATGAGGGCCTCTCCCTTAATCAGCTTGTTCTCCTGGAAGAACTGCTTCACAAACTGGCGGAACGCCTCACCTGCCTGGTCTGGGCTGTCGTAGATCCACTTTTCCATGCGCAGGAAACTCAGGGCGCTCTCTTCGTTTTCCAGCTGATTGGGCATCCCTAAGTTTTTCTGCACACCGAGGCGCATTGGCATTAGGGAGTTGTAAGAATCGTTGAGCATACTGCCCGGAATGTTGCCGTACGTTTCCACGGCCAGGTCGGTATCAACCGACATGGCGAGGTGGGTCAACAGGTTGTCCGGCGTGTGAAAATCCACCGGGGTCACCATGGTGATCAGGTTTTTGATTTTTTGCGGATTCAGCGCGGTGTAGCAGAGGCTGAAAGTACCGCCCTGGCAGATGCCAAGCAGGTTGATCTGGTCTTTGTTGCTGAGCTCGCGTACCCGGTCAACACAGTTGTTGAGGTATTCGTTGATATAGTCATCGAGGTCGAGGTAGCGGTCTGCGGCATCAGGGTAGCCCCAGTCGATGACATAGACCTCCTGGCCCTGCTCAAGTAGACGCAACAGGATCGAGCGCTCTGGTTCCAGGTCGATCATGTACGGACGGTTGACCAGCGCGTAGCAGATCAGAAGGGGTGTGGTGTTGGCAGGCTTTCCAATCGGTGCGTAACGGTACAGGCGCAGTTTATCCTCGCAGTACACCTCTTCCTTGGGTGTTTGGCCGACGTCCACCTCTTTCAGCTTTTGCAGTGTGGAGTAGCTTTTCAGGAGTTTTTGGTTGAACTCAAGCAGCTCTTCGGCAACTTTGCCGGGTTTCAGGTGCAATGTGTCCATCGTTTACTCCTTCACTTTCTTTTTCAGGGCAGCAACCTCTTTTTTAAGTGAGGTGATTTCACTGCGCATATCCTGGATCAGATCGACCAGTGCCTGATTCTGAATCTCTGCAACACTGTCATTGAGCGCGCTTATCTGGCGACGGGCTTGCCGCATCTCTTTACGCAGCTGATGCTGGCGCTGAAGTGCGGTATCCAGTCCTTTGCGTGTTGCCAGGCCGGCCGATTGAAAGTAGATGTCGCGGATGTTCTGAGAAAAGTTGCGTAACGACATCAGGGCGTTGCTGATCCGACCGTGCGCCTGCTGGTAGTCGTCGGTAAACACTGTATCGGAGTACGCGGATTCGTAACATTCCACCCAGACATTGTGCAGCTCCCGCAGTGTGTCGATGCCGCCGTCGCGCTCCGCCAGTTGGTGGGTCATACGGCGTCCGGCTTCCTGATTGATCTCGCTGTAGTGGCGGATGTAGTCCGACAACGCTTCCTGGTATTCGAGTAGCAGACGAATCGCTTCGCGGCTGTTCGCTTGCAACTCGGGGTTGGAGCCTACCACCGGCGTTTCGAGCAGGCTTTTAACGCCACTGATAAATGGGTTCTCGAACAGCAGGTCGTCGTGAAAACTGTGGGTTTTGAAGAGGGCGGCCACTTGTTCCGGTAGCTGCCACTGGCGCATCAGCAGATCGGTGGTCTGTTTTTGCATATAGTTCTGGAACTCGGAAACCGCTGACTCGATCTGTTGCTCGGAGCCGCTGTTGCGAAAGTGTCGAATCAGCTCTTCGCCGTATTCGTTAAAATTGTGGGATTGTGCGCTGAGTACGTCCATCAGTTGGGAGAATTGCAGTGGCAGGGCTTCGCCGGCGGTAGACTGATAGCGTTTAATAAACTCCTGCCAGCCTTCCGGGTTTTTCAGCTCATCTGCGCTTTCGCCCAGCGCCTGCCAATAGGCTTTCTGGGCTTCAAGCCAGTCATTCATCTGTTGATTCAGGTTGTCTGACACGGCTGTATTCTCCTTCGATGGTGCCAACGATTTTGCACTAGGCGAGTCGGCAATTCGCTTGTCGCTGATTAAAGCTACTGATCCCTATAATCAGCAAAGCCTAACAAACATTAGAAATACTATTACAACTGAACTGTAACTTACACCTGTCTGCCTGTGCGCTAT
>NZ_CAXRBQ010000074.1:0-14816 GCF_964228735.1 Pontibacterium sp.
TCCCCGGCTCAAACCAATGGGGGTAAGGGGGAGTTGCGCCTTGAGTCTGAAAAATCGCGTTGCATGCCCCTGAATCCGGGTACTTCAGCTCCTCGTTGGACAACATTCCGAGAAAACAGGCATCGAGGAGTATTCATGAACAATCCGGGTTAGGTTCGGTCGCATCAAAACCTGAGTGACCGTGCGTCCCAGGTTGTCGACCTGACCGCTGCTCAGCCAGCTCCAGCCGCATTCGTTAGTTGCGTTCTTAGGTCGTTTACCAGGTTGGCTGTGCACGATACGTGTGTAACGTTCCGCATTCAGTACCACGGTTTCATCGTTATGGCACATGCCCTGGCGAACGCCGGTAGGGAAACCTTCCGTAGTCAGACCGTAACCAACCGGGTCCACGTTGGTACAGATCGACCAGTACTGAGCCTGAATGGGGCCGGTGCTTTCCAGTTCCTGTGTGCCGTCAAAGGTCTTAGGGGTATGCGGCAGCTTAATGTAGGACACCGCAACTTCTCGTTCCGGGGTTTCGTGAGACAGATAAGTGCCCAGGTAGGCATTGGCAACCGTCCCCGCCATACTGCCGCCACCACCCGCTGCACCTGCAGCAGGGATGCGCGTCCGTACCTGTTCGCGATCAGGCAGCAAGAAGATCCCAAACAGGGAGTAGGGCGCGTTGAAGTATCGCTCCCATAGCGGCTTTTCCTGAGCTGGGGCACGCGCGGGTTCCGCTGCCTGGGCGATCATGCCGTTCCAGGCCTCCAGTGGCAGGGCAGTTTCGGTCAACTCCCCCTCCGTGTTGTTGAGGTTGATGCGGGCACAGATATCCGCCTCGTTTTTCAGGACCGTACCATCCGCCAACTCAAGGCTTTGTAGCTTGGGTAGCTCCACGCCGCCCAGTACATCCTGGCCCCGGTCCGGCAGGTAGGAGCGGAAGCGCAGTTCGGTATTCTGCTTGTAGATGGATAAGCGCGGACTCGGCGATTTTACGTACAGAGTGTTGGGTTCGGCTGCTGTTGGTCTTACTTCATCCTTAATGCGTAGGGTCCATCTGCGGTTATCGGCGTCCCGGTTTGAGCCCAGGCGGTAGGTGTTGGTGGAACCTGGATCGGGTTCAATGTTTACCCCGTTAATAGAATCCAGTGGAAAGGCGCCGGAATAGGTGTCGATCGCCATATAGCGGTTATGGGCGTATTCGCCTGTCAGAACCAACGTAGCACCTGCCGGGAGTTTGAATTTGGCTGGCCAGTAGCTCACCCAGGTGTCGGGGTTGTTACCACTGCCAAGTGGCACGGTTTTGCTGTAGGCAAACGCATTGCCGGCATACCAGGATTTAAAGAAGCAGCTACTGGGTAAGTCGTTGCTGGTTAATGCCTCTATTTTGGTGCCGGGAAAATAGTAATCAGTGCCGGTAGGCTGTGCGTTATTGCTGGTTGCCCATGCCGTGCTCGTTGTGAGTGAGAGTGCAATTGCGCACTGGAGCAGGGGATGGCGGCGCTTTGGGCGCGGTGAGTTGCCACCGCCAAGTGGTAGATTGACGTTGTTTTTCATTATTCTAATTCTCTTACCTAATCTGAAACTGAAAAGGGGATGTAGTGTTCAGATTAAATAAAAGGTACGTCAGGTTTTGGCCGTTAGCGGCCGACCACTTGTCTTAAGCTGCCAAACTCCTTTTAGAGTCTATAATTCGAGGTCTTTCAACGCCCAGTACGGCACCAGCAGGTGGTGCTGGATCAGTTCTACTGCGCGCTCTTTATTGCGATCCAGCAGGGCATCGATCATCTCCTGATGCTCTTTCTGGTTAGCATCAAACACGGTGTTATCCAGCATGTTGTGCTGCAACCACAGGTTGCGGTAGCGGGATGCTTTCTCGTACAGGGAGCGGCGTACATGTAACAGGGTGGGGGATGCACAGCCGGATGCAATCGCGGTATGGAAGGCCTGGTGGATCACCTCCCAGCGCTGGATATCATCCGGGTTGTTCTCGTCCAATAGCGCGGCGGACTTCTTCAACTGGTGGGCTGCGGCCAGAATACCTGCTTCCCATGCATCATCACCCAACTCTACCGCCTGGCTCACGCACAAACCTTCGATCTGAGCGCGGGTGTGATAGATGTCCTGCATCTCTTCAGCAGAGATCGGGTGCACGGTAAAACCACGCTGATTCTCCACAATCACCAGTTGCTCGACCAGCAGCTGCGACAGGGCTTCGCGCAGCGGGCTCACGCCCACCTGATAGCGCTCTTTGAGGCGCGCCATCTTCAGTTTTTCACCGGGTTTGAAGTAGCCGGTCAGAATGTCCTGCTTTAACTGCCCCAGTACCTGGGTGGCAAAGTTATCGCTGCTCTGTGTGGTTGGGGTAATTGTTGCTTCTGTCATCATCCGATCTGTGACCTGTCCAAGTTGCGACATAGTGTAAGGGAAGACGGCATAAGATTTAAATAACGTTGAATGCAAATAACGTTGACATAAATTAAAAATGACGACATTATTTGTTGCATCGGATCTGACAGTGCCTTTTGGTGCTTCAGTTGTTATCACCCTCATACCCTTGGTTTGTAAGCACGATGATTTACGATTACCTGATTATTGGCGGCGGCATTGTAGGCGTTTCCACCGCATGGCAGTTGAAGCAGCGTCACCCGGAAAAATCCGTTCTGCTGGTGGAGAAAGAGGCGGTATACGCCAAGCACCAGACTGGCCACAACAGCGGCGTAATCCACGCAGGTGTTTACTACGCACCGGGCAGCCTGAAGGCGCAGTTCTGTAAAGAGGGTGTGGCTGCGACTATCAAGTTCTGTGAAGAGAACAACATCAAATACGAACAGTGCGGCAAGCTGCTGGTTGCGACCAACAAGCTGGAACACGAACGTATGCTGGCGCTGTACGAGCGTTGCCAGACCAACGGCATCAGCGTTGAGCTGATCGACCAGAAAGAACTGAACGAGCTGGAGCCGGACATCGTGGGCACCGGTGCGATCAAGGTTCACGATACCGGTATCGTTGATTACCAGCAGGTGACCACGGCGATGGCAGGCCGCTTCGAAGAGCTGGGCGGCGAAACCCGTCTGAACACCGAAGTCGTTAACCTAAGCGAAGACGCAAACAGCGTAACCGCTGATGTGATGCGCAACGGCAAGTTCGAGCAGATCCAGGCGCGTTTCCTGATTACCTGTTCCGGTCTGATGGCAGACCGCACCACTAAGATGCTGGGGATCGAAACCGATTTCCAGATCGTACCGTTCCGTGGCGAGTACTACCGTCTGGGCCCTGAGCACAACCAGATTGTTAAACACTTGATCTACCCAATTCCTGATCCTGAACTGCCGTTCCTGGGTGTTCACCTGACCCGTATGATCGATGGCAGTGTGACGGTTGGTCCGAATGCGGTACAGGGTTGGAAGCGTGAAGGTTACGGCCGTATCAACATCAGCCTGAAAGATATCTGGGACATGGTGACCTTCTCCGGTTTCTGGAAAGTGCTGAAAGCCAACCTGAAAGTGGGCCTGATCGAAACCAAGAACTCCTGGTGGAAACCGGGTTACCTGAAAACCGTACAGAAGTACTGCCCGAAATTGAAACTGGAAGACCTGCAGCCATATCCGGCGGGTATCCGCGCACAGGCGGTCATGAAAGACGGCAGTCTGGTACATGACTTCCTGTTCGCAGAAAGCGCGCGCAGCCTGCATGTATGTAACGCACCATCCCCAGCGGCAACGTCCTCCATTCCGATTGGTGGTTACATCTGCGACAAGCTGGCAGAGAAGCTGGAAGGTTAATCGTAAATTAAACTCGCATTGTTGGAGTTTTTGAGGGAGCCGATTGGCTCCCTTTTTTTGTGCTTCGGATGGTGCCTATTTCTTTTGTGTATCTGGTTCCCATGCTGTGCGTGGGAACCCTGTGGATTGGGAATGAGAGATGTGTGGTTTGGGTAGATATGTAGGGCAGGCTTCAGCCTGCCGGCAGCGTGAACGCTGCCCTACAAAGGGGTTTGTAGAAGCCATTTCTTCTGCCGATAAAAAAGCCGCCTGGGAACAGGCGGCAAGAGCATTTCACGAAGAGGGTAGAGACAACCCAGCGACTGATAATCCGGAGTCGCGCTGCACTTAGAAGGGGATCGATGCAGCGCGTTAAAAGACCTGCATGTCAGTCAGCACACAGGTCTTCGGGTGATGCTAATGACTGCTTAGAAGGTGCGGGATACCGTCAGTAGCAGGGTTTCGTCGTTGCGGAACGCACCGGTGTTGGTTTCGTCCGCATCGGCTACGTCGTTAAACAGGTACGCAGCAGACAGATCCAGACCCGCTGCGGAGCCGGAGATACCGATGGAGTAATCTTCGTAATCATCGATATCAGTGGAACCCCAGTAGTCACCGAAGGAGTGACCCGCGTGTAGGTCCAGGCTTATCTCGTCAGTCAGGGCATAACTGTAATCCAGTGCTACGTAGCTGGCGGATTCATCGCTGTTGCCGTAGTCGTTGGTGTAACCCAGTGTCAGCGCCAGATCGCCGTAGTACAGACCCGCCATGATTTCCGCGTAATCGATATCCGCTGCGTCATAACCCGGGTAGGTGTAGTAGTTGAGGGATACGTCGTAAGAGAAGTCGTCGTTGATATCGTTGCCGTAACCAACGTAGTAATCCACTTCCAGGTTGGCGTCGTCACCAGCGCCGAAATCCAGGTTGCTGCCCCAGATACCCGCGTATACGCCGTTGTCGAACGCTACGTCCAGGCTGCCCTGAATCGCTGCATCGCCAGCGGTTTGGGAGATGCCACGGTAACGGTAGTCGTTGGTGAAAGAAACTGTGCCGGAAACTTCTGCTGCCTGCGCTGTGCCCATTGCAACCGCCAGGGCGAGACCGGTTAAAACCTTTTTCATCTCGAATCCTTATTTTTATTCATTAGTGAGGATTCAATTTTTATGAAGGTGGGTGGTCACTTTATATACCGTTGAGTAGGTATGCCCTGAGGGGTAGGGAAAAGGCGCATTCTAAGGCCATTCGTACTGTAGGGTTTTACTACCTACTCGGGTGTATATAAAGCTAGGTTGGCATTTGCGTAGACTCCGGTTAATCGCAGTTTTTAGCAGGAGAATATTAATAATGAAAACCTACAGCGAGTGGCAGGCCCTGAGCGAATCACTGACATTAAACGGTCAGGCCTTTATCAACGGCCAGTTCCAACCTGCAGTCAGTGGTGAGACCTTTCAATCGATCAACCCAACCACTGAACAACTGCTGACCGATGTTGCCAGCTGTGACGCTGCGGACGTAGACATCGCAGTTGCCAATGCCCGTGAAGTGTTTAAGTCTGGCGTATGGTCCGAAATGCACCCGCGCCAGCGTAAGCAGATCATCCTGAAATGGGCCGATCTGATCGAACAGCACAAAGATGAGTTTGCCGTGCTGGATACTCTGGATATGGGTAAGTCGATCAGCGAGATGGTGAACATCGACGTGCCAGACGCGATTGATTGCTTCCGCTGGACCGCTGAGTGCATCGACAAAGTTTACGGCGAAATTGCACCCACCGGTAACGACACGCTGGCGATGATCCACCATGAGCCTGTGGGTGTTGTCGGCGCGATCACCCCTTGGAACTACCCGCTGCTGATGGTGAGCTGGAAGATTGCTCCGGCACTGGCGGCTGGTAACTGTGTGGTGCTGAAACCATCCGAAAAAGCACCGCTGAGTGCACTGCGTCTGGCTGAACTGGCTATTGAAGCGGGTATGCCTGCAGGCGTACTGAATGTACTGCCGGGCTTCGGTCATACCGCAGGTAAAGCACTGGCGCTCCATATGGACGTAAACGTGTTGGCGTTCACCGGTTCTACCCGTGTTGCGGGCATGCTGATGGCTTACGCGGGCGAGTCCAACATGAAGCGTGTATGGCTGGAAGCGGGCGGTAAGTCCCCGAATCTGGTCTTCGCTGATGCGGATATCAAGAAAGCGGCAGCCGGTGCGGCCAGCGCGATCTTCGCCAACCAGGGCGAAGTATGTATCGCGTGTTCCCGTCTGTATGTCGAGAAGAGCATCAAAGAGGAATTTGTTGCGGCACTGATCGAAGAAGCTGCTCGCTTCCGTACCGGTGATCCATTGGATCCGGCAACTACGATGGGGCCGATGGTTGATGGTGCTCAGCTGGCAACCGTTGAGCGTTATGTACGTTCTGCCCAGGAAGAGGGCGGTAACGTGCTGGTGGGTGGTCTGCCTGAGTATGAAGAGGGTAAAGGGTTTTTCGCCAAGCCAACCATTGTCGATAACGCACACAATGGCATGACCTTTGTGAAAGAGGAAATCTTTGGTCCGGTATTGGCAGTCTGCGAGTTTGAGACCGAAGAGGAAGCGATCGAACTGGCGAACGACTCTATCTATGGTCTGGGTGCAGCCGTTTGGACGCAGAACCTGTCCCGCGCACACCGTGTCAGCCGCAAGATCGAATCCGGCATGGTGTGGGTGAACACCTGGGGTGAAGGTGACACCACCGTACCGTTTGGTGGTGTGAAGGCGTCCGGTAACGGCCGTGACAAATCCTTGCACGCCCTGGAGAAATACACCGACATCAAGAACGTGCTGATCCGTTTGTAACTCCCTGTTGGTACGCTGCCCGGTGCTAGGCCGGGCAATTCTGTCTTAACCGCTCCCTGAGCGGTTTTTTTATGCGTGGATTTTGGGTGTGGAGGTTGAAAGGTGCTGTAGCAGCCCGCTTGTACGCCCTTTAGGGCCATGAGGGCAACTGGTTGGACGGGATGATGAGGTGAGAGCAGAGGCGTAAGTTGTAGATACCATCTCTCCCGATATGCCTCAAGCGTGTTCTAAGCGGCTTGAGGCATATATTCTTTTTGGTTCTTCACCACCCCAAAACAGATCTGGAGCAGCTTCCTCATGGCGGCCCCCAGCGCCTGCATCTTGGTTTTCCCTGCACTCAGCAAACGATGATATTGCGAACGGATAGCCGGGTTGTGTTGTGTGGCGACGACTGCGGCCATGTACAACTTGGCTCGGATGCGGGACGGGCCTTCCTTGCTCAAGCTAGTGCGACCTCGCTGTTTGCCTGACTCCTGCAACTTGGGGATCAGGCCTGCATAGCAGGCAACCTGTTTTGCTTGCTTAAACGACTTCGCAGCGAATAGATACGTTAATTCACGCGAAACAACTTCACCAACGCCTTTTATCGACTCCAGCAGCTGTCGATTCTTTTTCAGGTGGGGATGACGGTCGATATGATCATCAATATCCGTTTTTAGCTTACGGATCTCACTTTCGATAACCGCCACCATGTCGTAGAGTGACTGCAACACCCGCTCTGATACGTCGGCTGTTTCACTCGCTTCCAAGCGGTTTACTTCGCGTTGATGGTCCTTTTCCAAGGCATCAAGACGCCGCATCAGGGCCTTGAGTTCACGGACTTCCGGGGCTTCCGGTTGCCACAGTTCCAAGTCTTCCTTACCTGTTCCGTAACGGGCTAGCGCGTAGGCATCGGACTTATCCGTTTTATGCACCAAGCCGATGGCTTGGGTAAACTGCTTGGCTTTGCCAGGATTGGCCAGGTAAATATTGAAGCCTTGCTCATGCAAAAAGTAGATGCAGGCTTCATGGTAGACCCCGGTGGGCTCTGCCGTAATCAAAACCTCTTGGGGCTCCACTTTCGTATTTTTGCGAATCCAGTTAGCAATCGCTTCAAACTCTTTACGCTGGTTAGGAAAAACTTTTGTTTTCTTCTTGTTGGCCCGCACATCACGCAGCCAGCAAATATCCAGCTTATCTTTACCAAAATCGATTCCGATCGAGTAATGCATCTCTTCTACTACCCTTGTAAATGCAGCATCATCTGAATTTCAGAGCGCTTTGATACCATTCAGTTCTGAGATAAGGGGAAGCCGGGGTTTAATCTACAAAACAGCCTTAGGGACTAAGGGCAGCCACAAACTCACCGACTTCTGGCGATGGACGGTAGCTAACCACCCATCTTGGAGAGATACAAGGGCAGCCTTTAGGCTGCCGGCAGGCTAATCACCAAAGATGACGCAGAGCCTGCCCTACAAATTTGGATATGTCGCGGGTCAGTACCCCACGCGCATAAAAGCCCGCTGCTACAAAGTGTGGTGTTGGGCATTGCTGCGCAATGGCCAACCTACGGGATTGTTGAGTTGGTCGGTTTGTAGCAGCTCGCTCTGAGGGCGACTGGGGTTGGTGGGGTAGGTCGTGGTCGGCACCCAAAGGGCACAAAAGCCCGCTGCTACAAGGTGTGGTGTTGGGCATTGCTGCGCAATGGCCAACCTACGGGAATGTTGAGTTGGTCGGTTTGTAGCAGCCCGTTCTGAGGGCGATTGGGTTTGATGGGATGTGTCGCGGTCGGCACCCAAAGGGCATAAAAGCCCGCTGCTACAAGGTCGTGTTGTTGGGCATTGCTACGCAATGGCCAGCCTACAGGGGTAAATGTTGGGTAGGTTGGCCATCGCATCGCGATGCCCAACACATAAAGGAACTGAAACTCAGTGGCTCTGCGCAATCGCGGCTTCTGCCGCTGCACCTTCAAGCGCGTTGAGGTGTGCCAGAAACAAGGTAAAGATCTCTGACTGCGTTGAGGTATTCAAACGCGTATGGATGTTCTTACGGTGTACCTTCACGGTCCCGAGGCTGATATTAAGCATACTGGCGATCGCTTTGGAGGAGTGCCCCTGCAAGATCAAACCTGAGATCTCCTGTTCGCGACGGGTCAGTACGCCGCTGCCAAAGGTATTGAGCGCTTGCTTCATGGCACCGTCGGACTTTTCGTACTGCACGTATTCCTGCGACTGGGACAGCCAGAACTGTCGTACCAGCGAGTTGATTACTGGGTAGAGGTCCTGCAGGCGGTGCAGTTCCGCGCGGGTAATGGTGCCCAGGCTGGATTTTCGGCCCAGGGAGATTGCGCAGGTGACATGTTTATCCAGCTCAATCACCAGGTTGATCTCGTCCACCAGATCGAAGTTCTTGTAACAGCTCTGGTAATACTCGGTGGTTTCAAAGGAGTCCGGAGAGATCTCGGCCAGACGACTGACACCTGATGGCAGTCCATCCTGAATCGCGTTAAACAGCGGGTCCAGAATGAAGAATTTGTTGATGTAATTGTGCAGAGTGGGGCTCTGCTCAGCCGGATTGGTCGGATGCAGAATGATCGGCTTAAAGGATTTCTTAAAGGTGACCATCAACACCGTATCGAAACGGCACTGGGTCGCCAGGAATTCAGCGAGAACCTTGGGAAAACTGCGCAGGCGGATATGGTCGATCAGTGACGCCAGATCTTTTTGCCAGCTGAGGGATTGAGTGTCCGGGCTATAACGGTTTTGCATCTAAGCCTCCCCTGAATCAGTTTTCTTGCGTTGTTATCGTTCTATGGCGTCCGATTGGAAAAAACTGGCTACATGACTGCAGCCAGTGAAAGAGGGAGCAGTGGCGACACTGTATGGATACTGCTCCCGGCGCTGAAATCAGCTAACGGACTCAAGAGTCAGGTCGAAGCAACGACGTGCTTTTTCACACAGCTCGTCCACCTCTTCACGGGTGATCACCAGTGGTGGTGACAGTACCATGCGGCTGCCGACCGCACGCATGATCAGACCGTTGTTGAAACAGTGATCACGGCAGATCAGGCCGATATCCAGATCATCCGGGAAGAACTCTTTGGTCTCTTTATCTTTCACCAGTGCGATACCTGCCACCAGACCAATACCTTCGATATGGCCGACCAGTGGGTGATCCGCCAGAGCTTCGCGCAGTTTCTGCTGGAAGTAAGGGCCGATATCGTTGCCCACGTAGTCGACGATGTTCTCTTCCTTCATCAGGCGGATGTTTTCGATCGCGACGGCTGCAGCAACCGGATGGCCGGAGTAGGTGAAACCGTGGTTGAAGTCGTCATCGTGCTCGATCAGGGCGTTGGCAATGCGCTCACCTACGGCAACGGCTGCGATAGGCAGGTAACCGGAAGACAGACCTTTTGCCATGGAGATGATGTCTGGCTTGATGCCCAGGGTGTCACTGCCGAACCAGCTGCCGGTACGACCGAAACCACAGATCACTTCGTCTGCTGCGATCAGGATGTCGTACTTCTGGCAGACCTTCTGAATCTCTGCCCAGTAGTTTGCTGGTGGCACGATTACGCCGCCAGCACCCTGGATCGGTTCGCCTACGAAAGCCGCCACGTTGTCCGGACCCACTTCAAGGATTTTCTCTTCCAGTGCTTTTGCGCAGGCGATGCCGAACTCTTCTTCGGTCATGTCGCCGGCTTCACCGTACCAGTACGGTTGGCGGATACGCTCGATGTTAGGTACCAGCGGGCCGCCCTGTTTGTGCATGCCGCTCATGCCACCCAGGCTGGTGCCACCGATGGTGGAGCCGTGGTAGGCATTTTCGCGCGCGATCAGGATGTTGCGGTATGGCTTGCCTTTGATGTTCCAGTACTGGCGGACCAGACGGATTATGGTGTCGATCGCTTCGGAGCCGGAGTTTGCAAAGAAGATATGGTTCAGACCGTCCGGTGTTACGCTGGCGATCTCTTTCGCCAGTTCAGCTGCCGGAGTGTGGGTGGTCTGGAAGAAGGTGTTGTAGTACGCCAGCTCATTCATCTGTTTGGTGGCGGCTTCAACCAGCTCTTTACGGCCGTAACCCATGTTTACACACCACAGGCCTGCCATACCGTCCAGAATCTTCTGGCCTTCGCTATCCCACAGGTAAACACCTTCACCTTTGGTGATAACGCGGGCGCCTTTTTTGTTCAGGGCACCGGTGTTGGTGAAAGGGTGCAGGTGATGCTCGGCGTCGGTGGCTTGAACCGCAGCTGTGTTTGTAGCGTTGTTGTTTTTATCTTCTAGCATCTTTATCTCCCGATATTGCTTTCAGCGATCAGACGTCTGCTAAGCAATAGGTCGTTGCGTTAACTAAATCCTAAAAATGTGATCATAAAAAACAAGGTTGCTGGCCTGTTGTAATGATCAGATATCTCGATTTTGTGATCACAAAATTAAAAAGTCAACAAAAATGCTGTGCAGAATTTGGGCGCTGTTAGCTGTTGTACACTGAAAATATAGTCTGAATTTGGCGGAAAACTGCAGATTGAAGAGAGGGGAAAGAGCGGGCTGAAAGGGATTCAGCCCGGTACAGGTCAGGCGGTAACGCCAGCGGATTGCTCGATAAAACTGTGTAGAAGTTCGGGGGTGCCAGCAAAGGCGATACCCTCGCGAATGTCGGCAGTGATCGCCATCTGCAGGGCCAAAGCGTCTTTTCTTTCGATCGCCTGCATCGCTTCATTATGGCGATCAACCAGGTAATGTTCGTCCAGTTTGCTGGTGGCCAAACGCATAAACGGACCCAGCTGCAGCCACAGACTTTCGATCAGTGGCAGGGTGACCTGATGCGGGTTGGCAGTATATAAGGCGCGGTGGAAATTCTGATTAAGAATGCTGACCTGCTCCAGGTCACCTTGCTCCTGGGCCTCGTCAATCAGGCGATCCAGCTGTCTGAGTTGATCCAGCAGTGTCGCGTCTATATAAGGAAGTGCACGGGCGGCGGCATGGGATTCGATCGCGATACGAGCTTCACACAACTCGGTAAATTTCATCGCGGTCATTCGTGGTACCATCACGCGCCGGTTGCCCTGGATCTCAAGTGCGTTCTCGGCTGCGAGTTGTCGTAGCGCTTCACGAACCGGCATCGGGCTCACGTCCAGAATACTGGCCAGCTCACGAATTGTCAGTGCCCGACCGGGCAGAATCTGGCCGTTCATCACTGCGTAGCGCAAGGTCTGATATACCCACTGGGTTATAGTTACAGACTCATCTCGCTCGGTTAAGGTTATTTTTATCGGAGATTTCTTATCCATGTTCGCTTAGGACCTGGCTCTTTTTTGTCTCCTATTCTAATGCGATCACGAATCTGGGTGAATGGCTTTTTTGGCTTAAGTGCTAACTTGACCATAAAGAATATTTGTGATCACATTGAGTTAAAGTTTGTGATCACATTTTGAGTTTTGCTCTATCCTCATAGATAGAGGTCGATAGACAAAGCTGACCCGGTGACACAAGTAGCACTGCACCGAAATAAGTGCGAAAGAGATTTCGAGAGAGAATCTTATATGTCTTCTAATAACGATAAAGAATTTGACCTGTTTATTACCGACCTGAACGGTAACCTGCGTGGCAAACGGATGCCGGGCAGCGCACTGGGTAAGGTAATGGAAGAGGGCGTTAAGCTGCCTCGCTCCGTAGTTGGTTTTGACTTCTGGGGAGATGATGTACTGGATAACGGCCTGGTATTTGAAACCGGTGATAGCGACGGTGTGTGCATGCCGGTGCACGATAAGCCGGTACCGGTGCCTTGGGCTGATTCGCCACGCGATCAGGTGTTAGCAACCATGTTTAACCCGGATGGTACGCCGTTCAGCGCCGATCCTCGCCAGGCACTCAACGCGGTGGTCGATCGTTTTAAGAAGCTGGGCCTGACGCCGGTGGTGGCCACCGAGCTTGAGTTCTACCTGATGGACGGCAAGTCCGAAGAGACGCAGCGTCCGCAGCCGCCGGTACTGGTGGAAGGTCACGGTCGTCGCCTGGCCGAAACCGATTGTTACTCCATCGATGAGATGGACGGCTTGTCCTCTTTCTTCGCGGAAGTGCGTGCTGTTTGTGACGCACAGGGTGTACCGGCAGATACCATTATCTCCGAACTGGGCCCGGGTCAGTTTGAGATCAACCTGAACCATGTGCCAAATCCGATGCTAGCCGGTGATCAGGCGATCATGTTCAAGCGCCTGGTGCGCGGTATTGCCCGTAAGCACGGTTACGCTGCGACCTTTATGGCTAAGCCGTACGCGAACAAGAGCGGTAACGGTTTCCACGTTCACTTCAGCTTGCTGAACGAAGCGGGTGAGAACGTCTTTGATAACGGTGGTGAAGAAGGTACCGATGTACTGAAGCACGCTGTTGCAGGCCTGATGCACACCATGGCGGACAGCATGCTGACCTTTGCGCCGCACATGAACTCCTACCGCCGCTTTATGGTGGGTGCTCATGCGCCAACCTGTGCGAGCTGGGGTTACGAAAACCGCACCGTGGCGATCCGTATTCCGGAAAGTCCACCGATTGCCCGTCGTATCGAGCACCGCGTAGCGGGTGCGGATGCTAACCCATACCTGGTGTTGGCGACCATTCTGGCCGGTGCTTTGTACGGTATCGAGAACAAGCTGATGCCACCTGCGCCGATTGAAGGTGATGCGTACACCGAAGCGAACCAGGATCTGGTGCTGCCAAACAAGTGGGATGAAGCAACCGATATCTTCAACCGCAGTGAGGTATTGAAAGAGTACCTGAGTGAAGAGTTTGTGCGTGTGTATACCGCGGCGAAACGTCAGGAGCTGCGCAAACTGCATGCGCAGATCTCTGATATCGAATACGAGTCTTACCTCGGATTCTTGTAAGTCATAAAGCCTCTGTTGATCGCTTAGAAGGGTGAATTGGCAGGGGCTTTTTAATGGGCGGTGCGAACGACTCGTGCCGTCTGGATGCCGGTTATTGGGAGCCGGTGGATAGGTGATCAGATCTGGATTTCAGCAGCTGAGGGTGCTGTTTATTCGTGAGATAAAACTGATCGAAGTGGTCTATCAAATAGTTTTTCTCAATATACCCCCCAGAGGGTATATAGATCCTCTGAACGGGTAACGTACATTCAAGGTAGTGGAATTGTCGTGCTCTGGACGACATCCACACCAGGCAAGAACGTGGCACGCAGGTAAGAGCAACTTTTAGCTGCGCGCCGTGATAATAAAAACAAAAGCACGCGTCTGATACGGCCAATCTCCTCTGGTAGCAGGGGCCAGTCAGACGATACAGCGAAAGCTGTGCCTAAAATGGAGAATGTTTATGCACCTCAAGAAACTTGGTCTGACTGCCGCGCTTGCAGCTGCCCTGTCCACCTCCGCCGTTGCCGAAGATAAAGTCCTGAACGTATACAACTGGTCAGACTACGTTGATCCGGCGATCATCACTGCGTTTGAAGAAGAAACCGGAATCAAGGTGAACTACGACGTTTACGATTCCAACGAAGTTCTCGAAGCTAAGCTGATGTCCGGCGGTAGCGGTTACGACATCGTTGTGCCAACTGGCGCGTTTCTGGAGCGCCAGGTAAAGGCGGGCATCTACGCTGAAATCGACCGTTCCAAACTGACCAACTACGACAACCTGGATACGGTACTGACCGAAAAGATCGCGCGTCACGATCCTGACAACAAACACAACGTACCTTGGGCGTGGGGCACCATCGGTCTGGGCTACAACGAAGCGATGGTAAAAGAGCGTCTGGGTGACAGCGTTGCCCTGGATTCTCTGGATTTGATCTTCAACCCGGAAGTGTCTGCGAAACTGGCAGACTGTGGTATCGGCATCCTGGACTCCCCGGCAGAGGTGGTGTCTGTTGCGCTGAACTACCTGGGTCTGGATCCAAACTCTGAAAAGAAATCTGACCTGAAAAAAGCGCAGAAGCTGCTGAGCTCCGTGCGTGGTAACTACAAGTACTTCCACTCCAGCAAATACATCTCTGATTTGGCCTCTGGCGAGATCTGTGTAGCGCTGGGTTACAACGGTGACGTACTGCAGTCTCAGAGCCGTGCAGAAGAAGCGGGTCTGGGTCAGAAGATCGAATACCGCGTACCGAAAGAGGGTACGCTGGTGTGGTTTGACCTGATGGCGATCCCATCTGATGCACCACACCCGGAAGCTGCGCACAAGTTCATCGATCACATGCTGAAGGCAGAAAGTGGTGCTGGCGTTGCAAACTACGTGTACTACGCTGTGGCCAACA
>NZ_CAXRBQ010000075.1:0-74130 GCF_964228735.1 Pontibacterium sp.
TATATAGCGGGTTGCCCCCATACTCCCGTGTTATTTTTGATCGAATAACAGGTAGTTATATATAGATAAGATCGAAAATTTGAACATGGGAGTATGGAGGCGGGTATCAGTAAAAACGGCCGAAAAATGGGGATGGGGCCCCGGTTTTCGGCAGTTTTGATAGATTATGGTCGTTGACTCACCAAATCGCGTAGCGATGCAGGGGTGTCAATGAGCATCATCGTGACTGACAAGCAATCTGGATGGCGTAGTCACACGTAGTGGGACTGGAGCCATACTGATTGTGCAGCCGCCTCGCGGGTTTAAAGGACTTATTGCGGGAGTGACGCAGTCACGGAGCAATTGGCCTGTAGACACGCATCAGGGCGTAGCCCGCATAGTCAAAAACCAGCCCATGCAAAAAACCAGCGCGGCACTTGAGATCAAAACGGGAAGTGCCCCCTGCTCTTTGCATTTGTATTGCTTAGCCAGTGTTGTTTCCTTGCCCACTTCGCGTAGTCAGGGTCTGTTGTGATGTAAACCGTGACAGTCGTAACATCAGTGTTAAACGGATCCTCACTGGGGCCATCCAGAAACTTCGCCATAGGCCGTATAATCCATGCAACTTCACACCCACGGTCATCGCAAACAATACCTGTGTCACAAGGATCAGCATCATACAGAGGCTTGCCGCCCACCTTCGCAATCCTCTTCAGAATTTTTTCAAGGTATGACGCCTTTCGCCTTTCATTCATGCGGTCTGCGACCTTTAGCACCCCGCCGCAAAACTGGTATGTATAATCCCCGCAAACCTCATCATCGTAATAATCCACTGTCTCCAGGTATCGGAGCGCATTTTGATTCAGCTCCCGGATCCGCAGCACCAGGTCTTTATCCATGCTCCACCTCCTCAAACACCCGACCGCTATCAATGACAGTCAGACGACCGGAGCGCATAACAGTATCGATCCATACCTGGTTTGCGCCGGTCGTAATGTAATCACACCCCACATGCCCCATTACCACCGCATCTACATTCTCAATCCGCACACTCCGTTTCGATAAGGCTTGGTTGTACTTGTACACGCTCCACAAATACTCTTTCCAACCATTTTCCGACACAATATAGTTATTCCATCTCACTCTCTGTGATACTTATTACAGCTGGCAGGTAGCTGTCAGTGAGAGCGAGACATGCACCCGTGGACTACGAATATTCCGACCCAAACACATGATGTTCACGGCTTTGGTTTCGAGTCCACCGGTGCGCTTGAGATCACTAACGAATACTCAGGGCTTGCCGTCGCACCGGCTCACCTATATTGCTTTCGCAGATCTCAAGCTGGCATGTCCCTTACGGTTAAGGTAGCACAACGGAGTGTTGTCATGGATGTATTAAATCAGACCTCTTTTACAGCTTTCATTGGCATTGATTGGGCGGATTCCAAGCATGATATTTGTATTCAGAGCCCCGATATAAGTGAGCGGGAATTTGATGTCATTTCTCATCAGGTGGAACGCATCGATGAATGGGCACTAGCAATGCGGCAGCGGTTTGGCTCTCCCATCGCGGTTGCCGTGGAGTTATCCAAAGGCCCGATCGTTTATGCGCTTCAGAAACATGATTGCTTTGTGATTTTTCCGGTTAACCCTTCGACGCTGGCCAGGTACCGAGAAGCTTTCCAACCCAGCCGTGCGAAAGATGATCCTACTGACGCTGAGCTGGCAGTTGATTTGATTGTACGTCACCCTGAACGCTTTAAACCATTACGACCACAAAGTGTGGAACTGCGTATGCTGGCATCACTTGTGGAGCAAAGAAGAAATATCGTTGATGACAAAATCCGCATAACCAATCGCTTACGCTCTGTACTAAAGCAATATTACCCTCAGGTGTTGGATTGGTTTGATCATATTGATACCCCTCTGTTTTGCGATTTCATTACACGCTGGCCCACGCTGATACAGGCCAAACGCGCTCGTACCAACACTCTCAAGACCTTTTTTAATACGCATAACATGCGGTTTCCAAAGGTACTGGAGACACGACTGAAGGCCATTAAAACGGCTATACCTCTGACGCTAGATGACGCTGTGATCATCCCCCATCGTTTGCAGGCCTTGGTGTTGGTAGAGCAGCTCAAAATCACGCTGGATGCGATAAAACAATACGATAAAGAGATTGCGGAAGTGGCCCCGAAGCATGTTGATTATGAGTTATTTAGCTCCCTGCCGGGAGCTGGGCCATCATTAGCTCCTAGACTCTTAGTTGCCTTTGGAGAGCAGCGAGAACGCTACCAGACAGCGTCAGATCTCCAGACGTATGCGGGTGTTGCGCCTGTGACAGAACGTAGCGGGAAAAAGCTCTGGGTGCATTGGCGTTGGCAGTGTCCGACATTCCTTCGGCAGACTTTTGTGGAGTGGGCCGCTCAGACGATCAATAAATCATTCTGGGCAGGTGAATACTATCAGCAACAGCGTTCAAAGGGCTGTACCTATCAGGCGGCTGTTAGAGCCTTAGCCTTTAAATGGATCCGTATCCTGTACCGTTGTTGGAAAGCACGAACTCCATACAATGAATCGCTATACCTTAAGGCATTGGAGCGTCGCGGATCCCCGCTACTAAAAGGTATGAGGAAACCTGAAAGCGCTTGACGGACTACCTCAGGGCGTGAAGCCATCTAACACCTTTTTCCAATCCCTAGGTGCCTGGGCGTGCACAACACCGACCGAGCCGCGCAAGGTGTCAACCGTAAGGCACATGGGCATATAAGATCGAATTATCTGAAATAGCTCATTCCCCTCCTTCTCTGAAATCTCATACGCCCAAGCACCGCCATTTTTAATGTGCATCCCGTGAATATGGGGGTGATCATCAGCAAGCCGTCCGTTGATGAACATGCACTCATGATTCCCACACACAGAGTGAAACCAGGGCTCCAGCAGCAACCGAATGCACTCAGGAGACTCTGGACCTCGATCGATCAGATCCCCAACGGCGAACAACCGGTCCCGATCAAAATCAAACCCCATCTGCTCCAACGTCTTCATTAACAGCGAATAATGCCCATGGAGGTCACCAACAAACCAGTCACGGCCCTCAACATTCACCGGCATGTGCTTGTGTTGTTTCAGCATCATCAATACTCCGAGGCCAGCATGATAGTCAGAACCCGCAGGGTCAAATCCAGATCCGCTGGATCCTCACTCCCCCGAGCCTTCAGTTTGTCGTAGTAGTCGAACTTCCAGTAACACTTCGCGCCCTTGTGCTCAAAGGCCCCGAAATCATGCTCCCCATACGGGTCATTACCCTCACTGATTTCAGCGTTTTGAACAGCGCCCAGAATTTCCAGGTATCCCGGACCACCGCCAGTCAGGGCTCCTATCCCTACGGTAAAGTGAATATGCAACAGATCCGCATCGATCAGATGCTGACAAGCAATAGGGTCCGCCACGCGAGACCGGAAGCTGTCATTGTATTTCCGGATCAGTTCTGTGCGTTCGTTCATTACCACCACCCCAATACGATGATGCCTTGAATAAAGCGATACGCATCTTTCAGCATCCAAGCAGTTTTTCCGTGACCAAGGAATTCAGAAAATCCGGAAGTGAGTGTGGCCATAAGCATCAAACCCATCACTGCCACGGTCCCATATTTGTAACACTCACGAATCACACCACCCAGACGGCGGTACGAACAAGCAATACGTTCAATGATATTCAGCGGGATTTCAAACAGTGCATAGCCAAACCAAAACGCAATTATCCAAAGCCCTTCAATCTCGATGTGTCTGCCGAACCAGTACCAGCAGTAACACCACATAACCGCCGTCATGAGCCTTCCAGTGTGTCCCACCTGATCAATCTCGTGCAGAGAGGCACCAGCCCAGAAAACCGCAGCGAGGCATGCAACAGCGATAAAGATGAAGTGCAAAACCCCGCCGTCTGCAATCCCTGATCCAGCTGCCCAGCCAGACACAAAATACCAAACACCGAAGGCCAAAAAGCCAAAGTACGCAACAGGACCGCCCGGCTCCTGCGCCAGGTTTTCTGCAATGCTATCTGTGTATCTTCGCTGCATCTCACTTCCCCTTTCGGTCATTTCGATGCTGACCCATTCTAACCATATTATAGCTACATGTCAATACCTATATATATACATAGCTACGTATGGCTATAATATGGTATAATGAACTTAGAACAATAAGAATAAAAAGAAGTGCAGATATGAACCCACATATCTTTGATTACGAAGTATTTTCTTCAAAGTGTGACAAGCTCCCGGAACGCAGCGTGACCGGTGAAATTAAGATGAAAAAAGCGGCGATGTACGAGCAAACATACGCAAAATACATCCAAGAAGCTGCCGCCAACATCAATCGCGCACTGGGCCAGGATCTGAATACCGAGACCAAGAAGGAGTTTCGGGCGCTGCTGAAAGACGGCACCGACAAGGTGTTACGCCACCTGGAATCAACCGCAGCAACAAAGACATCTGACTCATGGCGCAAGCTGCGACGGGCCATGACTATCTACTACACCGCTGCCGGTTTGAATGACGAAGCAAAACAGATCGCCGGTACGGAAAATCCAGCGGGTCTGAAGGATCGCACGCATAAGCCGAAAAAGCGCAAGCGTCTGATCACAGTTACTGACGAAATTTTTCACACAATGTATTCTGATCGCGCCGATCGGAATGATGCCGATAGTCAGACCCTGATGACTTTAGGCAAAGAATTGGGTCTTCGCCCTGCGGAGGCCCAAACAGTCGAAGTGCTGGATTTCGACATCCCCAACATGACCATGCAGGTGTTCATTAAGGGCGCAAAGAAAACCAAGCGTGGTCAGCAGAACAAGGCCGAACAGCGCGGCATAGACAGGATCCTGCACGTTCCCATCAGCAAGGACTTAATCTCCGCCATCAAAGCCGCCCAGCAGCTGACGCCCAACAAGATTAAGTCAGCACAGGAACGAATCCGCCGTGCAGCTGCCCGGTTGTACCCACATTCCCAGCGCCGGTTTTGTCTTTACAGTTTGCGCTACACGATGGGCAGCAACCTCAAGAAGAAATACCTCAACCGCAAAGACGGCGCGAGGATGGTGGCGGCCGTAATGGGTCACAAATGCACGTCGTCTATGAGTGAGTACGGAAACATCAAGTCCGGCGCATCCACCGGTACACCAGTGGCGGACCAGGAAACGTTGGCACAGGTTGTCGATGACCGTGCAGCCAAATACGGCCTGATCGAAGGCGCTAAGGTAAACCCGCGCAAGGTACTGCCTGCTGAAGCCGTTAACAAGCGCGACCAGCAACGCCAGCCATCTCGCAAGGATATTGCGATGCGCCAGAGCCAGACATACGGCGCAGCCGACGGAAAGGCTATCAGCGACCGTGTCCAGGCCTCCGGCACCTCTATCCCGGCTGCTGACCACAAATAACAGCATGCCCAAGGATGGGCGTGGTATCATGTAGCTATATGACGTTATAAGTATCTATTGGTATATACGATGGCAAAACTAGTGATTACCGGTCGCATGCTGAACCGGAATGAAACGACCAAACAGGTTTCCGTGCATATGGATCAGCGCATACTGGACTGGATAGATAACAACTGTTCAGGGAATAAGCAGGTGGCGTACAACTACCTAATGATGCGTGGCATTGAGGCGATTGATGCTACCGGTGAGATGGAGATCATTGAGGGTTTACCCCCGCATCAAGATTGAAATTTAAGCTTGTCTCGGGCATAGTACCCGCCAATGTGGCCCCGTAGCTCAGCCGGATAGAGCACATGCCTCCTAAGCGTGGTGTCGGAGGTTCGAATCCTCTCGGGGCCGCCACATTCTCCTCCGTCCGATCCCCAATTTCACTATAAAAACCACTGTCTGATCGCCCACTGACCAGCTCACACCGAGCCTGATTGGCACTCTATTAGTTTAACTATATAATTTTTTCACTATATTTTTACTATATTTTGAAATCCATCCACGTATTACGGGCGCTTCAGAGGATGTAACAATACCCTCCTAAGGGACAGGCCAGGGGTTCGAATCCTCTCTGGGACGCCACCTACCCTTATCAGCAATTCCCACACATTCCCACTAGCCCTTGTGCTATAAGGCCTTCAGGCCTATCATCATTCCCATGCGTTCCCACGAAACACCATATTATGAGGTGTTTTTAGTGGGGGATATTGTGGGGAATTTCTAAACCCCACTAGCTGTCCCCACCAGCAACACCTACCAGCGTACAAAAAACCAAGGGAGGTTTAGAGGTTATGGCTCTTACGGATAAGCAACTGAAGGCACTCAAGCCAGGTGACAAAAAGTACACAGTCACTGATCAGCTCGGCCTAATGGTTGAGGTTCGCCCCAATGGAGGGAAGTACTGGACATACCGCTTCCGCTTAAACGGCAAGCGCGTAGATATGGCCCTCGGCGTATACCCTACCGTAACCCTAAAGGCAGCCCGCGAACGCCGCGACGATGCCCGCAAGCTGGTGGAACGAGGCATAGACCCGAGAGCAGCCCGAAAAGCAGAGCGTGAGGCACAGCGCAATATAGCGGCGAACACCTTCGAAGCACTGGCACGCGAATGGTACGAGCTGAAGCATCCGGAATGGAGTGAAAGCCACCAGCAACGGACAATACGCAATCTGGAACACGACCTATTCCCCACCATCGGCAGAATCCCCACCAGCGAGATTGTACCAATGAACGTGTTGGAGGCCCTGAAGAAAGCAGAGAAGCGCGGCATCACGCCAGCAACTCTGCAGAAGATCAAGCAGACGGCGGCACAGGTTTTCCGGTACGGCATTACAACCGGACGATGCCAACATAACCCCGCGGGCGATCTGAACGATGCAATAGCAGCCCACCAGACCAAACACCACGCAGCACTGACCACACCTCAAGACGTTGGCCGCCTTATGGCTGCAATCGATGGCTACCACGGGACACCTACTGTTATCGCTGCCCTGAAGTTATCAGCGCTTTGGTTTTGCCGCCCTGGAGAACTTAGGCACCTGAAGTGGGGCGAGATCAACTACTCAGAAAAGCGTATCGAGCTAGGGGAAGGCAAGGCCCATGACGCCCACATTATCCCATTGAGCAAGCAAGCATTAGCGATTCTAGAGGAGCTGCATTACCTAAACGGAGCGAGTGAGTACGTATTCCCATCCGCACGCAGTCGAAAACGTCCTATGTCAGAGAACGCTGTCAGGGTTGCCCTACGCAACCTTGGGTATGAAAAAACGGCGATGACCGCTCACGGCTTCAGAGCGATGGCTCGTACCCTATTGGATGAAGCGCTTGGATACCGTCTGGAATGGATCGAGCACCAGCTAGCCCATAATGTTCGAGATCCACTAGGCCGGGCGTATAACCGTACTAAGCACTTGGAGCAGCGCCGGGAGATGATGCAACGGTGGGCCGATTACTTGGATGAGCTAAAAACAGCTGCGCTTTCTGACAATGTAGTCAGTGCCAATTTCCGAGCAAAGGAGGCTTAATGCCTCCCCTCCCCCCCAACAAATCTACAAAAAACAATAGTCGAGTAACCTTAACCAGACCGAATACCGCCGGACCACTCAAGATTAACCGCTATTTTCCGCCAAAAGACAAACACCTCTAAAACCCACAAATCCCCTTTTATAACAATAAGTTAACACCAACCATTGAACCGTACAGCTATCCGCACCAGCATTCCTTTTTTACCCATTTTTCCCCGTAAAACCGGCCTTTTTGATTGTTTCTTTTAATAGGGATGAACGCCTAGAAAACATATAGCCTATGAGACAGCTCAGAATGCAGACACTAGTAAACCAATAATCATTACTAAAACGCCCATTACTTCCCATTAGTGACGTTTTGTAACGTTTTACGCATTTTTCCTTTGGGGAATGGCTTGCTGGTTTTGCTTTCTCATGTGTAGATAATAGGGATCGCGTTGAACAAACAGCCACCATGAGGACGCGATATGAACAGCAGGCTACTACGCCACCCGCAGGCTTGTGAATACCTTCACGTAGCAGATAACACCCTCAGAAAGTCACGCCTGACAGGCACCCTTTGCGGTCGCCAAGCTCCCCCCTATATCAAGATGGGAAACAAAACAGTTCTGTACGATCAGCAGGACCTAGACAATTGGCTGGATGCTCTCCCCCGCTTTACTTCCACTGCGCAGTCTGCAGCAGCACAGGAGGCAGCATGAGCATTCAGTCCCAAATACTACGTCGTCGCGATGTAGAGAAAGCCGTTGGCCTCTCATGCTCCACCATCTACCGCATGATGGACGCAGGCACGTTCCCTAAGCCTATTCGCCTCACCCCATCACGAGTTGGATGGAAAGAATCAGATATCCAGAAATGGATTGAAGATCGGTCCAGTGAATCACTACAAGTAGCATGAACCGGGAGAGTGATATGAAGAAGCCAACAGCCGCCCCCACAGCGGCCACCAGCCCTAAAGACGACGAGCAGTTTATCAAACCGGCTTACAAGATAGAACGTGTCCTTTTGTACATGGTCCAGCACGGATCTATTAACCGCCTGGAAGCAGAAAAGCCCCCGGTGTATGACCATGCGCTTAACTCCACCATGAGTAACGAGGTGAAGCTTCGCCTAGGTCTGGAGTTCACCAGCACGCCAGAGAAGGCAATTGGTTACGGTGGCCTTCCGGCAATCTATCACCGATACAAACTCACCCCGGCGAGCAAGCAAAAGGCGAAGCAGGTCATTAATGACTATCGCCTAAAACGGGGAGCAGAGCTGATCAGCTGGGAAATGGCCAGCTAATCACTGCCCGTATTCAAAAGGGGCTGTAACGCCCCTTCTACACCCCACGTTTTATTTGATGCTGCCTTAATGGTGGAGCTTGTTTAATGGCACTACTCCCAACCATCTTAGCTAAAGCCGACGTTCTGGCCATAGAGGCTGGAGTCCTTGTGCTGGTCCCCAAAAGTGGCGATCAGAACAGTGCAGATAAATGGCTTAAAGAAAACCACGACCGTTTACTGGTTGAGATATTGAAGGCTACTAGCCGCCAGGCATTTATCTATCACTACTATTCAGCTGGTGGATATACCGCCCGTAAAAGCGGAGGTGTAACCCTTCAGTTCATAAATCCCGTAACAGGCGAGAACGCTTTCACAATCTTCAATGTTGAAGTGAACCGCGCTCGAAATACCAAGCATGGACAGAAAGGTTCACGCTCACCCACAAAGCATTTCAGAGTAGGTAAGCGAAGTGCCTTTGCACTGTTCTGGCAGCGTGCTGGCTTGCCATTGCCAGCCCGTTTAAGCGCCTTTCATGACTGTATGGGTAAGCTGAAAACACGCATCTACACAGGCACCGTAGAAAGATGTGGCTCGAATGGCGATAGCCAGATCAAAACTAAGTCACTGGCGGTATTAGACATCCCCCAAGCAGAGATCCAGCGGTGCGTTTATGCCTCTAAATCACCCGACAATACCCTGACAGCATTACCTGACAAGGATTCAGCTGCAGCCCAAGAAACACGTGGGACACAGCCGAAATCAACTACGGGCAATCTTAACCACGGGCAAAGGCCGGAAGCGCTACGAGGAAAGGTGATCCCGTTGTATCCATCTCCCTTTCCCGAAGATCAATCCGTGGATGAATGGCTTGACGAGCGCTTTTCATAATTCAGACCACCACGGAAAGCTCCGTCGGTGTGTACTCTCTGGCCTAAGGCCATACGCAGAATCCCGGCAAGATGAAAACCCATTCGTAATAGTAATGGAGGCACCCAAACAAGAGATTAGAGCATCGGCACACGATCCCAAAACACCCGACAACCACCTGACAATTGCCCGACAATTTCCTGACAATCACCCGACAACATTTCCTGACAAGGATTTTACTGTAGTGCAGAAAACACAGGGGATACAGGCGATATCAACTACGGGCAATTACAACCACGGTTAAAGGTTAACAGGTTCACGGGTAACGGTTATCCCTTTATTCCCTCTATTACTCCTTAACATTATTAGGTGAAGTCATGACACAAAATATCGACTCAGCAATCTCAGAAGCTCAACGCGGTTTAGTCATTGCCGAAGGGCTGGCATTGAGTGAGCTAGATGGGATTGAACACACTATACACGTCCTGCTGCAGCAAGAGATCAAACATCACTTTAACTCGATCGCAGAGAACGTAGAGCAGCAGCTAGGCGTATACAACGGGTTCTCTGTATTGGAGTTGGCAAACAGAGGCAAGAGCATATGCAAAGGCATTGGTGATCAATACGAGCAAGGGGAAGTGGTACAAGACCTATTGAGTACCCTTTACCACGAGATGGAGAACCTGTTTAAGCAGATCGGTGAAAAGCTGGTATCCCTCAAAGCGCACCAGCAAGCCCAGGAAGCACCCGAAGGTCAACCTGAACCGGTTTAACCTCTATTCACTGCCAGGCCGTCTATTCGCTCATAGGCGGCCTAAGTAGATAAATGTAGACATCGACAGGAGCGCGGAACGTGAATTACGAAGAGATGCGAACCTATGAGTTGAATATCAAGATTGCACAACGAAGGGGCTTAACCCTCAAGCCAGCCAGCAAGGCCAGCAAGGCCAGCAAGGCCAGCAAGGCCAGCAAGCCAAGCATGAAGGCTCACAGCAGCTCTGTCATTGCGGAACATCCGGAGACAGGCCGATATACAGAGTTCAATTGGTGTGAACTCCCAGAGCACAGTTGGACGCTGACACAGGAACTGATCAACGCCGGGCACTACATCGCATACGAACAGGATCAGGTGACGTGTGATACCTGGCATGTGCCATGTGCAGACAGACAGCAACAACGAGCAGCGGCCATCTGCTGGCTTATCGCGGGTGACATGGGACGCATAGCAGCGAAACAGTCATACCTACTGTAAGGACATACAGCACCTACCCTAAACAGGGTTCCTGAATACCCTGGACAGGGTAAATCCTCCCTGTCCTCAAAATGAGGCTTGACCAATTCCCCCACCAGCCGTATTTTAAAAAACACGCCGGATTAAGCACCCGGCTACGGCAGGCGGACTAAGCACCCGCAAGCTACCGCAGACACAAGGAGACTACCTCCCCCTGATCGACAGATCATTAGCTCTATGCTGGTGGTCCATCCGTTATGCCTGGCATTAGGCCTAAGCCCCTTACAGGGCTGCAGCTAGTCACCAAGCATTAACGGCATAGGTTCGGGGGCATGGGCCGGGAGCCAAAGAAAACGCCCCCGCTGCGCGTCCTTGTGTCCGCGCTGCTTTGCGGCTACCCGGTCCGCCTTGGGTCATTCAGACACAAGGACACCGAACGATGATCTACACATTCCTAATTGCCCAACCTGAACAAGTACTCTGCAGCATGAAACAGCCTCGCACTGTCTCCTGTTTTGCCACCAGCCTTCACCAAGCCCGAGCAGCTTTTCCCGGCCTGCCGCTGGCGCTACTAACCCGTACCCCTGTCCGTAACATCCAAAGTCAAAGAACGCCACCACAGTCACACTATGGGCTTTCAGCTTCGAAGGGAGCGGTAACGCATCGAAGACCTTTAAAGCGGCTGGTGGTTCTCTCTGCGAAGCACCACAGCGCTTTTCCTCAATCTGAGGAAATCTCTATTGGGCTAAACGATAACAAGTAGGGCGGCGCAAAATAATGACAGCTACAGTAATCGCATTTCCAACAGATCGATCTCAGGAACGGGTGTTAGCTGAATACGCAAAGCGGCGCATCAAGCTGGACAGCCAAATCAGATCGGGAGAGATGGAGGCGCAGGACATCGTAAGGTGTTCAGCGCTGATACGCTTGGAAGGAGAGGAGATAGCCAAACGCTTAAACCTAACCCGTAAGCAAACACGAGACAGCTCTGTTATCACGAACCTAGAACAGTACAACCAGAGCAGAAAGACGAACCACGGTACAGCTGAAGCATTGCTTCAGCGCTGGGCAATGATAGAAGGAATACAGGATGAAACAGATAAGCTGTTAGAAGCCATGAAGTGGAGAGATGACGCACGGCAATACAACAAGGCCTTCAGCCGACACCATCCTAAGCAGGGAGGTAAGCACTAATGGCAGCCAAGGTAATTGCCTTCCCTACGGAACAGGCCAAACGTCAGCGCACAGCGCCCACAAACAGCACATCACGTAGAAACATGCTGGCCAACCTAGCGGAACAGTATCTACGCATACGCTCCATAGAGGACCGTTCGGAACGCCGGGAACAGTTTGTTATCTGGGATGCTGAAGTGGAAGAGTTAGCCGCCCGGATTTAATTTTTAATTTTGTCCGTATAAAAATGGAGTTAGGGGGGGCGGTGTCCAGCATAAAGAGCTGCAGAGATTTGCCCTCCCCCTCCCTCAAAAAAAGTTTCTAACCTGCGGGTGTGCGAGAAAGCCTAGGGCGGCGGTGTCCACCACATGATCCCCGGAGGATTTACCCCACCCCTCCCATCATTAAAAAGTTTCTGGTCTACTGAAAGGAACAGAGCTTAAAAAGAGTGCTCACTTAGCATAAGAGGGAATGATTTTGCTTAGACCCAAGCACATAAACGGCCACCAGCGCCTAGGGATTGTACTTACCGCTCTCTATTTTTTAGTCGCTATCAGCTATATCACCTATACCTATCAGACAGCCCCTACGATAAGCAGCTACAGAGACACCAACACGCCTTTTATTAAACATACTGAGACCTCCGCAGAGGAACGAATGGTTATTTATGCCGACCGCGATAAGAGGTATAACGCATGCCTAGCTACCTCACCTAAAGCCGAGAAAACATATTGTGCGGCCGTTTACATCGTGGAGCCGAGATTCACCAAGAAACCAAATACCTTAATTATATTGCTTACCCTGATTGGGATACCTTCATTGGGCTGGATGATTGCCTGGCTATCCGTATCAACATATCGCTGGGTACGCGAAGGTTACAATCGACCATAAAGCCCACATTACTTCTGGCCTACACGTTTGATACCAAACATAGGGTCCCTAGTAATCGCTACAGCCACGGGGCGGCATCAAAACTCGCGGATCTCGACTATTTTCCGGTATTTATAGGTCGTCAGCAGCACCTAACCCAAAGACCCATCGTTCCTGGGATCAGAGGTGGCGAAGGTGACGAAATGGGGTGACGAACGACACCACCAGCGATAACGTCAAAGGGATATAGCGACTATAGGGACAGATAGCAGATGATCGAACTAGCAATGTGGGCACTGTTCATCGGCCCCGGGTTACTAATCATTGCATCCGGCAACCCATGGATAGGACTGGTGGTGTTGATAGTTTCACCTGGCGCGATACTCACCGGAACACCTGGAGCTATCGTCCTATGGGCTACTGCTGTATTCCTTTATCGCACGCGCCCCAGATAGCCCCGATACTGTATACATACACACACCTACCGGCGCATAGGGTAAGGGGTATTAGAAACTTCACCCCCTATAGGCCGGAGGACTGCCGCCCTCGTCAGACTTTTACGCTGACGAAATTAAAAAATAAAACGCCTAGGAACATTTCGCTCAGACAGGTTCAGTGAACAAAATTCCGCAGGATCATCATGTCGTAGTTTAGATTCAGTTGCTGCAGTTCAATTGAGTCCTCCCGCAATATGATCTCATTATCCTTAACATCAAACTGGAGACATTGATTAATGTACCTAGCAACCCCCTGAATGGGCTTCAGATTATGCAACTCATTCAACTCCCGATCAGTTATCCGATCGCTTGGCGCGGTGTAATGAGGATCATTTACGCAGAATCGTAATATGCACAGCAACCTACCGATTGGCACACCAGGAAATGGAGTGATCAGCTCTCGCCCATCCAATAAATTTTCTGTGTAAAAGTGAGTATCGTATAACTGCTCGGACCCGTTTGACTGATGTATGTTGCCCAGCACGATAAAATCAAATGCTGCGTCACCAAAAACCTCACCCCGCAGCTGCTGATCAGAGATTTCAGCAAACACATGCTCTGCCCTATCTATCTCGTATTGCCGGTGAAGCGTGTATAGACGACGGTGATCAGGGTTTACTATATTCCTCTCCAGCTGCGTCACTTCCCCAAGGATTAGCCCAGCAGAAATAAATGACTCGTGACTTCTGCCCTCCTCTCTAAGAATCGTCATAGCGTTCCGGACAGAGCTAAGACATTCATTAAGATAAAACTGCGATCTAGACTCTTCATATTTCCTCTGATCCTGGAGTCGTTGGTGCCTATATACTCCTAACGCAATGAATGCTGCAGCAGCTGTTGCTACCCCACCGACGCCACTCAGTAACTTCGAAAAAGCATCAAGTGTGACACTCATATCACTGATTGATCCAAGGCCAATTCCCATCAATAGAACCAGACTACAAACAACAACTCTCTTCCCTTGCCCCATAATGCCTCCATGATCCTATCTCGTCATGATGCCACCCTTGGCAACTCATCGCTATCCACTACCCAAATCCTAGCCCGATCCCACTTCAAGCCTTCCTAGAAGTGCCCATTTTTTCCCATATGCTTTAGTAAATTTAAATTTACATTGAAAACTTGCTATCATTTGTTCAACGAACAAAATCTGTATAAAAAAACAGTACTGTTCTGATAACAAAAAGGAGAGCGCCAGAAAAGGCGCGCAGAGAAACGATGTATAAAGCCTCACATATCGCCAACTACTTTCTCGAGAGAGGAAGTGAAGAGCAGATTGAGATCACTCCGATGAAGCTCATCAAGCTCGTGTACATGGCCGAGGGCTGGGCATTATCTCTTTTGGACACGGATATTCTTGAATCTGAACAGGTTCAAGCCTGGCAGCACGGCCCTGTTATTCCTTCTCTTTATCATGAATTTAAACGTTTTGGTTCCGGAGCTATTACCGAGTACGCTCACGAGTTCGAGATAGACGGGACTTCAGGCCCGCTTGGCTTGAGTATGTACACACCAAGAGTGAAAGAGACAGATGAGAATCTGTTGAAAGTCCTGGGACTCGTATGGGATTCATATAAGCATCGCACGGGAACAGCACTTCGCAATCTCACTCACCTCCCAGGAACACCATGGGAACAAGTGTATGATCCGCAGATTCGAGATCAGGTCATTCCGAAGGAACTAATCGGCTCTTACTATCAAGAGTTCATCCAAAACCTTCTATCCAAATCCAAGGATCCGGAGTAAAGGACGTTGAATAAACAGCTCTTACAGGACGTGTTGAGCGCCGACCGAGAAAAGTTCACTCAAACTGCGAGTAAGCAAGTACCGCTCACAGATGATGAATACACAGGGCTACAAAAAGCGAACGCCATTGGCGAAGAGACGGCTGTAGCAAAAGTGAGATCATTTGGTGTGTGGGTGGTATTTGCGTGTGTGAGTGCAATTCTGCTTGTCCTAACCTGGCAAACCATAAAAATGCTTTACGCACATTTCGGAGAAGTGGCGAAGGACCCGAAATCCGTAAAGGACTTCCTCTCCACCGCAAAAGACTTTGGTTTAGTAGCCCTCTCTACATTGTTCCTTGGCAGCCTCAAAAACCGTGGCGCCGGAAACAAACAAGACCAATAGCTCGAATACTGGCTCAAGCAACAACCGATGGATATCTTAAGAATCAAATTCGGTGGGGTATTTGGTGGGGTCAAACCACAAATCAAAACAAAAAATCATTAAATTTCAAAGTAATAACACCACTATTCGCCGTCTCTCTGGGACGCCATTTACCTCTTATCGCAATAACGTGCCTAACGGCCCTTCAGGCAACTCGTCCAGATCCCTTTGACGCAATGCCATCAATTGCTCACGTTTTTGCTTCACTTCACCCGCCAGCCGGATTTTTCCTGCAAGGTGCATGTTACGATCAAACATAATCAGTCGCGCGTCACGTTTGGCTTTATCGTCCCGCGCCAACTCCAGATACAGCTGTGCCAGATTACACAAAGCACCGCCGTTCATATGGTCATACTCCAGCGCGAGACCAAAATGCCTTAAAGCCTGTGACAAACGACCATTGGCGTAGTGACGCACACCCTGACGGTTCACCTTTACACTCATCTCCGGATCCCGTTTCGCTTTTGTCTTCACTTCGCCTTTCGAAGCAGTCGGAGGTACAGGCTTCGAGCTAACCTCCCCACTGAAGCGGGCGATCTCTTTACCCAGATCAAGCGGATTAGCCAACTGACTGTTTTCACGCTTGGCTTCCTGAGTGTACTTGTCGATCTCATCCTCCCGATCAAGGGTCCGCGCCAACTCTGCCCGCAACAATGCCGTTTTTACCTTGAGCGTCTCGTCCTCCTTAAACTGGGACGCAGCCTGAGCAAGCAACGTATCAAACTGCCGCTCCGTATCCAGAGTTTGATTATCAGACTCCGAATCAACGCTCAAACGCAACACATTCGCCAGCTTAAGATAGGGCTCTGCCGACTTGTAACAGCTTTTATGACCTAGGGTTATAGAGCGCTTGTAGGCCCCCTGCGCCACATCCAACTTACTGGTTTGCGTCGCCAGACGTCCCAGCTCCATCTGCCTCGGAATACCCATTGGAGATTTAGATGTTGCCAACTTAACGATTTCACGCGCCTCATCCAACTCCCCCTGGTATTCATAGGCACGTGCTAACAGATCGTAAGCTGCCAAATACAGAGGATTAGCTGCAATCACATCCTCAAGCAAACCGATCGACTCCGCTTCCATACCCTGATACATCAGAGATTCTGCCCAGTACAGCCCCGCCTCTTTACCCCGTGTTCGCCAATACAGCTCCTCCGCCAGTTGCTGTTGCTCCTCGTAACGCATCAACTGACTCAGTATCTGGCAGGCAATCAACTGCGCTTCATCAAAATCGGGGTCGGTAGGCGGAAAACGCGTGAGGCAAAGACGCAACGCTGCCTCCTCGTCGCCAGATTCCAGCGCACGATCAATGTCCGTAAATCGCTTACGCCGAATCATTAGTGCATCCAGGCGCCCTTTCAGCTTGTCGATGGTAAACGGCTTGGTGATCAGAATATCCGGCTTACTTTCAATAGCGTGTAAAACCGCTTCCTGAGAGGCATCACTGGTCATAAAGACCCAGCAGGTACTGGGCTTCATATAGCCACGATAACGTGCTTCTTCCAGCAACTGGATACCGGCAAACGAATCACTCACATTGTGACCGAGCAGGATGATGTCATAACTATGTTCAGCAATTTCTGCGAGAACACGGTTACTGACGGTGGTAGCACGAACATTGGAAATACCAACCGAGCGCAGCATATAGAAGATGGACGCACGCATATTTCCGCTGCTCTCAACGAGCAGGACACGCTTATCCGAGTAATCGACTGTTGCCACACTCAACACCTATGCTACCGACGGGTTTCCAGGCTCAGTAAGTGACTGGAAGTATAGGGAAAAGTGTATCAGCTTAGAAAAAAAAAGCACCGTGCGTAGGGTGAAACGCGCGGTGCCAAGACAGTTCTATGCTGTAGAAACTATGCTAACGATTAAGCCGCCAAAATCTAATGATGTAGGTCAAAAAAAGCACAGCATTCCCACACACCCCTCAAATTAAGACGTTTGGATAAGGACAGCCCGCTACCCTTTTCTTTAAACTGAAGAAAAAGAGCAAAAAAGAAAAACAATGACCACTGCATTTATCTCCCACGAGGATTGTGGGCTGCACAATATGGGCCCGGAACATCCCGAAGCACCGGTACGCTTACTGGCCATCCGAAAGGTACTGGAAAAGACCGGCTTGATCGAAGAGCTGGACCAACACCAATCAGTCCACGTCACAGCTGAGCAGGTCAAACTTGCCCATGCGGAGCTGCATCAGAAACGCCTTGAAATGAAACTGCCTGACCAGGGCATCTTCTGGGCAGATGAAGATACAGCCCTGTGCCCCGATTCATTGCATGCAGCCAGCCTTGCCGCAGGCTCCGGCATTCTCGCCGTTAATCGAGTATTAGAGGGTAAAGCTCGAAACGCATTTTGCTCTGTCCGCCCTCCTGGGCACCATGCCGAACACAACATTCCGATGGGATTCTGCTTCTACAACAATGTCGCCATTGCCGCAATTCATGCACTACAACAGCCAGGCATTGAGCGCGTGGCAATCGTAGACTTCGATGTACATCATGGCAATGGCACTGTGGATATCTTCAAGGATCGCCCCGAAGTCCTGGTCTGCTCGAGTTTTCAGCACCCGTTTTATCCAGAACGCTACAGCGAAATTACACGCGACAACATCATCAACTGTCCGATGGAAGCCCACTCCGGCAGCCTGGTATTCCGTAACTTGGTTGAAGGCAAATGGTTACCGGCCCTCCAGGCCCACAAGCCAGACATGATCTTTATCTCCGCAGGCTTTGATGCACACCACGAAGACCCTATGGCCGACATCAAACTCGATGAAGAAGATTATCGCTGGGTAACCAGCTTGCTGGCGGACAGTGCGCGCACTTACTCTCAAAACCGCATTGTCTCCATGCTGGAAGGTGGCTACAACCCGGTATCACTGGCATTCAGTGTACAGGCTCACCTTGAGGTACTGGCTGGTTATTAATATGCCTGTGCTTTACCCTACAAACAGACACAAAAAAAGCTGCCCGAAGGCAGCTTTTTTGTTTCCGGATGATACGGAATGATCAGCTTACAAACTTGATCATTACACCCGCAGCAATCGCGGAACCGATTACACCGGCAACGTTCGGACCCATCGCATGCATCAACAGGAAGTTCTGAGCGTTAGCTTCCAGACCAATCTTGTTGGATACACGTGCCGCCATAGGCACCGCAGATACACCCGCTGAACCGATCAATGGGTTGATGGAGTTGCCACCAGCCATCTTGTTCATCAGCTTCGCCATCAAGACACCCGCCGCAGTACCGATACAGAATGCAACAATACCCAGCGCCATGATACCCAGGGTCTGAAGGTCCAGGAACTTGTCAGCAGACAGTTTGGAACCCACGGACAGACCCAGGAAGATGGTTACGATGTTGATCAGCGCGTTCTGAGCAGTATCGCTCAGACGATCTACCACACCACACTCACGCATCAGGTTACCGAAACAGAACATACCCAGCAGTGGCGCAGCATCCGGCAGCAGCAGAGCAACCAGAATCAGCAGCACGATTGGGAACAGGATCTTCTCGACCTTGGATACGTGTCGCAGCTGGTGCATCGCAATCTTACGCTCAGCTTCTGTGGTCAGCGCCTTCATGATCGGCGGCTGAATCAGAGGAACCAGCGCCATGTAAGAGTATGCTGCTACAGCGATCGCACCCAGCAGATGCGGTGCCAGCAGGCTGGTTACGTAGATCGCAGTCGGACCGTCAGCACCACCGATGATACCGATTGCCGCCGCTTCCTGGATATTGAAGTCCATGATGCCCAGAGCAGACATACCAACAGCACCCAGCACGGTAGCGAAGATACCAAACTGCGCAGCAGCGCCCAGGAACAGCGTACGCGGGTTCGCCAGCAGCGGACCAAAGTCGGTCATCGCACCCACGCCCATAAAGATCAACAGAGGGGCGACGGTGGAACCGATCGCTACAGTATAGAAGTTATACAACATTCCGTTGGCATAACCGCCATCCAGAGCGACATTGATCGCTGCCTGATGCTCAGCCGCAGACGAGGTGTGATATGCATGCATAAGGTCATGCGGATCTGTGCTGGTGATGTTCAGCGCAGCCGCCATCGCATTCATCACTTCCGGTACTGCAAAGTGCACGGCGTTCTCTACTGCTGAGTACGCCAGACCCGCTTCCGGAATGTTTGCCAAAATGCCACCGAAACCAATCGGCACCAACAGCAGCGGTTCGAAATTCTTTTTGATGGCCAGAAACAGAAGCAACAGGCCAACAAAAATCATTACGATCTGACCGCCAGTGATGTTATACGCACCAGAAGCAAGAAACAGTTCGATTAGCTTTTCCATCGAGCAATACCTTAAGCCAGAGCCAGCAGGCTATCGCCAACCTGTACAGCATCGCCTTCTTTAACGTCGACAGAAGCCACAGTACCTGCGCGTGCCGCACGTACTTCAGTTTCCATCTTCATCGCTTCCAGGATTACCAGAACGTCACCTTCCTGAACAGCCTGACCAGCAGACACCTGTACTTTCCAGATGTTACCCGCCAGAGGTGCTGGTACAGCTTCTGCTTCGCCTACTGGCGCTGCAGGTGCAGCCGCAGGTGCCGCCGCAGGTGCCGCCGCAGGTGCTACAGCAGTGATATCACCACCCTCTGCTACCTGTACAACGTAGTTCTGACCGTTAACGGTGATGGTGTAAACTTCAGGTCCGGATTTCTTAGGTGCAGCCATTGCTTGTGCGTCCTCTAGTGTCGGTGCCGGTTCAAATGCGTCAGGATTACCGCGGTTTTCAAGGAATTTCAGACCTACCTGTGGGAACAGGGCGTAAGTCAGAACGTCGTCAATCTCGTTCTCGCCAGTAGTCAGGCTGATTCCCTTCTCGGAAGACAGACCTTTCAGTTCCTCTACCAGTTTGTCCAGTTCTGGTTCCAGCAGGTCAGCCGGACGACAGGTGATCGCTTCACCGCCATCCAGTACACGTGCCTGCAGTTCAGCGTTGTATGGCGCAGGAGCAGCACCGTACTCACCTTTCAGAACACCCTGAACTTCTTTAGAGATAGTTTTGTAGCGCTCACCCATCAGAACGTTGATTACCGCCTGGGTACCTACGATCTGAGAAGTTGGCGTTACCAGTGGGATCATACCCAGATCTTCACGTACACGTGGGATCTCTGCCAGTACGTCATCGAACTTGTCGGATGCGTTCTGCTCACGCAGCTGGTTTTCCATGTTGGTCAGCATGCCGCCTGGTACCTGAGCAACCAGGATGCGGGAGTCTGTACCACGCAGAGAACCTTCAAACTTAGCGTATTTCTTACGCACGTCACGGAAGTAAGCAGCGATCTCTTCCAGTGCTAGCAGATCCAGACCGGTGTCACGGTCAGTGCCTGCCAGTGCAGCCACTACGGACTCAGTTGCAGTGTGGCCGTAAGTCATGGACATGGAGGAGATTGCAGTATCTACACGATCGATACCCGCTTCTACCGCTTTCAGGATTGTCATGTCGGACAGGCCGGAAGTAGCGTGTGCATGCAGCTGAACTTCCAGGTCGGTCTGAGCTTTCAGACGGGAGATCAGGTCGAAGCCATCGTAAGGCGTCAGGATACCGGACATATCCTTAATTACGATGGAGTCTGCGCCCATATCTTCCAGGGTTTTCGCGTACTCAACCCAGGTATCATTCGTGTGAACAGGGCTCTTGGTGTAAGAGATAGTACCCTGAGCGTGTTTACCGGTAGCTTTTACTGCTTTGATAGCAGTTTCCAGGTTACGCGGGTCGTTCATTGCGTCGAAGATACGGAATACGTCAACACCGTTCGTTGCAGCACGTTCACAGAACTTGTTTACAACGTCATCGGCGTAGTGACGGTAACCCAGCAGGTTCTGACCACGCAGCAGCATCTGCTGCTTGGTGTTTGGCATCGCCTGTTTCAGCAGACGAATACGCTCCCAAGGGTCTTCACCGATAAAACGGATGCAGGAGTCAAAAGTCGCACCGCCCCAGCTTTCGAGGGACCAGTAGCCTACTTTATCCAGCTTTTCCGCGATCGGCAGCATGTCTTCAACTCGCATACGAGTAGCAAACAGAGACTGATGGGCGTCACGTAGTACTACATCGGTAATGCCAAGAGGTTTCTTTGCGTCGGACATGGGTAATGGCCTTCTGTCGATTAATGCAGGTTATTCTTTATTAAGCCGCTCTTATTAGTTTGAACGGTGTTTGTGAACCGCAGCAGTCATCACTGCGATCAGCTCGTCATTGTTGCCAGCGCCAGCAGCAGGAGCTGCTTTTGCTTTTGCCTTTGCCGGCTGAGGCGGCTGTTCAGGCGCAACTTTGGCAAGCACTTTGGTCATCACAGTAACTGCGAAAACCAGCAGCGTCAGGAAAACAGCTACGAATCCCATACCGAAGACCATCAGGTTGATGCCTTCTGAGACGAGGTTATCCATCTAAGGGTGCTCCTTTGTTTAACGAAACCCACGCTATGCAGGTTATTTTTTCCTCCGAAAGATCATCCCGGAGGCCCTACAAACAGCGCTTAAACTGGTTGCAAATGGATCACAATTAAACCCGAAAAGTATAATTCAGGCAACCAAAATGGAGAGCCATTGTAGACAAAAGATCGCAACTTTTCAGCGCATTAGCGACATTTTCTGGAAAAATCTTGATCTTTGTCCACAAGTTATAAAAGGAGATACCCCTTCAGCGTGCACCATTACTATACAGCCGGGCGGAACACCTTAATATTCTGGTAACCGTTATCCTGTAGCTGCTGGGCGTGCATCTGACTCATCACACCCTTCTCGCAGTACAGCAGGTACTCTTTGTCGGACGCCAGGGATTCAACTTTGGAACCCAGGCTATAGAAAGGAATCGCCAGTACTTCACAGCCCGGCATATTAAGCGGTTTCTTTTCCTGCTCATGCGGCGCACGGATATCGATAATCACCTGATTCTCAGACACCTTGCTCAGCGCCTCAACCTTGGCGTGACTATTAACATCCTCAACGATGTCATTGATTGAGATAATCTGTGCCGCCTGCAGCGCCTTCTCCAGCACGTCGTCGTCGAAGTTCGCCTCTTCTTCTTCCAGACGGTCGATCTTGGCATGCGTGGTCGGACGGTCGGAGATCACGCCACAGTATTCCGGCATGCACTTGGCGAAATCGTAGGTACCGATATCCATCGCCACATCGATAATATCCTGCTTATCCATCACCACCAGTGGACGCACCACCAACTTGTCTGTTGCCGCGTCGATCAACGCCAGGTTTGGCAGAGTCTGACTGGATACCTGCGCGATGCTTTCGCCTGTCACCAACGCTTCGATCTTCATGCGATTAGCGACCTGCTCACCCGCACGCATCATCATACGTTTGAGTACCACCCCCATGTGCGAGTGATGCACGCTCTGCAGAATCTCGCCTACTACTTCCTCAAACGGAACGGTAACAAACTTCACGCGAGAGGAGGAACCAAACTTCTGCCACAGGTACAGCGCAACCTGCTTCACACCGATCTCGTGAGCCGCACCACCCAGGTTAAAGAACAGGAAGTGTGTTTTGCAGCCACGACGCATGGTCATGTAGCTGGCAACGACGGAATCAAAACCACCGGAGATCAGGGACAATACTTCCTGCTGACTGCCCAGCGGGTAACCACCCAAGCCTTTGAAAGTCTCCTGCACAATAAACAGCTTCTGGTCTTTGATCTCCAGATCCACCCAGACTTCAGGATTGCGGATATCAACACCCGCAGCGTCGGCATGCTCAAGCAGACCACCACCAACGTAACGCTCCAGCTCAGGCGATTTAAATTCGTGCTTACCGGAACGCTTCACACGTACCTTGAAGGTTTTACCTTTGATACGCTCTGCGTATGCCTCACGGGTCAGCTGAAAGACATTGTCGAAGCCCCCCAACGGAAACTCCTGCACCTCGATAAAGTGCGCAACACCTGGCGTACGCTTAAGCTCATCGATGATCAGATCACGCATCTCTGCACTGTTGTCATCCAGAGAAATCTCGACCTTATCCCAGAAGCCCTGCACGCGAATCTCTTCACTGGTGCGCTTCAGGATATTGTGAATATTGGATTGCAGCCGCTGAATCATCCGTTT
Source organism: Pontibacterium sp. (assembly GCF_964228735.1). Taxonomy (GTDB): domain Bacteria; phylum Pseudomonadota; class Gammaproteobacteria; order Pseudomonadales; family Balneatricaceae; genus Pontibacterium. The sequence continues at coordinate 23,657 of NZ_CAXRBQ010000075.1, forward strand.
ACGGACAGGACGGCTTTTAATGGTGATCTCAGGAAAGAGTTTCGCAATGAACTTCATCGATGTAATGCCCAACGAGGTAAAAAATCAGATGCGGGATTATAAAGTGTTCGAGCGGGGGAATACAGAAGAGGAGTGGCGCGCCCGAGAGGATTCGAACCTCTGACCGCCTGGTTCGTAGCCAGGTACTCTATCCAGCTGAGCTACGGGCGCAAATGGCGGTGAGCGAGGGATTCGAACCCTCGATACCTTGCGGTATACGCCCTTAGCAGGGGCGCGCCTTCAGCCACTCGGCCAGCTCACCTAAACAACGGCGCGAACTATACCTTGCTGATTTTTAAAAGGAAAGCTTTTTTTGAAAAAAAATTATTCTTTGTTTCCTTCATCGGCTTTTTCGCGCTGGATGCGCTGATAGATTTCTTCGCGATGAACGGATACATCCTTAGGTGCGTTTACACCGATGCGAACCTGGTTGCCTTTAACACCGAGAACGGTAACGGTAACTTCGTCACCAACCATGAGGGTTTCGCCGACGCGGCGGGTAAGAATTAACATGTGTAGAATCTCCTTAAATCATCCTGTTTCTCAGGGCTCCGGGTACGAGCCCTGATAGGAATTCGAGTGACATCTCGTCCAACTCCTTGCCACACGAACACCTAGTAGAGGAGTTGCTGCATCTAAATATAGACCAGCAACATCTTATTCGCTTACAACATCCGCCTGATCTAGATCGAAGGTAGAGTGCAGAGCGCGGACTGCAAGCTCCAGATATTTCTCCGCGATTACCACGGATACTTTAATCTCGGACGTCGAGATCATCTGAATATTGATGTTTTCCGCCGCCAGGGCATCAAACATTTTGCTGGCGACACCCGCATGCGACCGCATGCCTACACCAACAATCGAAACTTTTGCGATCTTACTATCGCCAACCACTTCCCGTGCGCCCAGCTCCGCTGCCACCTTCTGCAGCACAGCCTCAGCCGCCTGGTAGTCGTTACGGTGCACCGTAAAGGTAAAATCAGTGGTCTTATCAGCTGCAACGTTCTGGACAATGATGTCCACTTCGATGTTCTCACGGCTGACAGGCCCCAGAATGCGCGAGGCGACGCCCGGTACATCCGGCACACCCACGACAGTCAGTTTGGCTTCGTCACGGTTAAACGCGATGCCAGAGATAACTGGTTTTTCCACTGTATCTTCATCCTCTATGCTAATCAGGGTTCCCGGGCCGTCCTGAAAACTGGACAGCACCCTGAGGGGCACCTTGTACTTACCTGCAAACTCGACAGCGCGAATCTGCAACACCTTAGAACCCAGGCTGGCCATCTCCAGCATCTCTTCAAAGGTGATCTTATCCAAACGTTGTGCAGCATCCACCACACGCGGATCGGTCGTGTATACGCCATCCACATCGGTATAGATCTGACACTCGTCTGCCCGCAAAGCTGCAGCCAGGGCCACACCCGTAGTATCGGACCCGCCACGCCCCAGCGTGGTGATGTTGCCGTTGTCGTCGATCCCCTGGAAGCCCGCGACCACAATCACACGTCCGGCATTGAGGTCTTCACGCATGGATTCAACTTCAATGTCCTGGATACGCGCCTTGGTGTGCGAGCTATCCGTCAGGATCTTGACCTGACCACCGGTGTAGGAGCGCGCCGCTACCCCACGCTTGTTCAGCGCCATACTGAGCAGCGCAATGGTCACCTGCTCACCGGTTGAGACCAACACATCCATCTCACGCGGATTAGGCGCTTCCTGAATATCTTTTGCCAGACCGATCAGACGGTTGGTCTCACCACTCATTGCGGACACAACCACGACGATGTCATGTCCTTCCGCGCGAAAACGGGCCACTTTATCGGCGACCGCCTCGATGCGCTCGACGCTACCTACCGAGGTACCGCCGTACTTTTGTACATAGAGTGCCATAGTGTACCTTTCCTCTCAGGCTCCTGCCTGTGGGTGGTCAGCTGCTCAAAGAGCAGCGTCCACCAATCCGCTTACAGATTCCAGTGCTGCTGGCAGTGCCGCTACGTCGGTACCACCACCCTGAGCGAAGTCAGGACGACCGCCGCCTTTACCACCCAGCTTAGCAGTCAGTTCGCGCACCAGGTCACCGGCCTTAACCTGCTTGCTCAGGTCCTTGGTTACACCTGCCGCCAGGCTGATTTTTCCGTCAGCCTCGGTCGCCAATACAACAACACCGTTGCCCAGCTTATTCTTCAGCTGATCGATGGTATCGCGCAGTGCCTTCGGCTCAACACCGTCCAGCTTAGCAGCCAGGACCTTAGCGCCTTTAATGTCAACCGCGTTGCTCAGCAGATCAGAACCTTGCGCTGCAGCCAGCTTGGACTTCAGCTGCGCCAGCTCTTTCTCCAACTGACGGTTACGCTCAGCCAGATCTTCAACTTTATCCACAACGTTTTCGCGCGAGCCTTTCAGCAACGCAGAGATCTGCGCAAGCTTGCGATCAGCTTCATCAGCCCAGGCTGCAGCCGCTTCACCGGTTACCGCCTCGATACGACGCACACCTGCGGAGATACCACCTTCAGAGGTAATCTTGAACAGACCGATGTCACCACTACGTTTAACGTGAGTACCACCACACAGCTCAACGGAGAATTGGCCGCCCATAGACAGTACACGTACAACATCGTCGTACTTCTCACCAAACAGAGCGGCCGCGCCTTTGGACTTCGCTTCCTCAATCGGCATGATCTCAGTAACGGTTTCGCTGTTCAGGCGGATCTGTTCGTTAACGATCGCTTCAACCTGCTGCAACTGTTCGCCGGTTACCGCTTCAAAGTGAGAGAAGTCAAAGCGCAGACGCTCAGGATCGTTCAGGGAACCTTTCTGCTGAACGTGCTCACCCAGAACGATACGCAGCGCTTCATGCAACAGGTGAGTTGCGGAGTGGTTCAGCGCAGTCGCCTGACGCTTAACTTTATTCACTTCACCTGCAACGGTATCACCCACCTTCAGCACACCTTCAGACACTTGGCCGTGGTGCAGGTGGTTCTTAGATTCTTTGGTACAGTTAGTCACATCAAACTGACCGCGGTCCCAGCGCAGCACACCGGTATCACCGACCTGACCACCGGACTCCGCGTAAAATGCCGTGTTCTCCAGAACCACAACACCAGTCTCACCAGCAGACAGCTGATTAACCGTTTCACCCTCTTTAAACAGAGCAATAACCTTGGAGGAATCTTCCAGTGCTTCATAACCGTTGAACTGGGTTTCGCCTTCCAGATCCAGCTTATCGTTGTAGTCAACGCTGAAGGTACCGGATGCACGCGCGCGCTCACGCTGCGCTTCCATCGCACTTTCAAAGCCTTCCATATCGATGGTCAGTTCGTTTTCGCGGGCAACGTCTGCAGTCAGGTCAACCGGGAAGCCGTAAGTGTCGTACAGCTTAAATACGGTCTCGCCGGAAATAACCTTACCTTCCAGGTTATCCATCGCTTCTTTCAGCAGACTCATGCCGTTGTCCAGCGTCTTCGCGAACTGCTGCTCTTCTTTCAGCAATACACGTTCAATCTGATCCTGTGCTTTGGCCAGCTCAGGGTACGCTTCGCCCATCTCGGCCACCAGCGCAGCAACGAGCTGGTTGAAGAACGGGCCTTTTGCACCCAGCTTGTTACCGTGACGGATCGCACGGCGGATGATACGACGCAGTACGTATCCACGACCTTCGTTAGACGGCAGCACACCGTCGGTAATCAGGAAGGAGCAGGAACGGATGTGATCGGCAATCACGCGCAGGGACTTGTTGTCCATATCGCTGGAACCAACAGCCGCAGCCGTTGCTTTCAGCAGGTTCTGGAACAGGTCGATTTCGTAGTTGGAGTGAACGTTCTGCATAACGGCAGCAATACGCTCCAGACCCATACCGGTATCTACAGACGGTTTCGGCAGCGGTGTCATTTCACCGTCAGCGGAACGGTTGTACTGCATGAATACAACGTTCCAGATCTCGATGTAACGGTCGCCGTCTTCGTCCGGGCTTCCAGGAGGACCACCCGCGACTTCTTCACCGTGGTCAAAGAAGATCTCGGTACACGGGCCACACGGACCGGTATCCCCCATAGACCAGAAGTTGTCTTCGTCCAGTTTGGAGAAACGCTCAGGATCTACGCCGATCTCCTCTTTCCAGATCTTCTCTGCTTCATCATCAGAGTGATGCACAGTAATCCACAGGCGCTCTTTTGGCAGCCCCAGTGTTTCAGTCAGGAAACCCCAGGCAAAACCGATCGCTTCGCGCTTGAAGTAGTCGCCGAAGGAGAAGTTACCCAGCATTTCGAAGAAAGTGTGGTGACGCGCGGTGTAACCTACGTTTTCCAGGTCATTGTGCTTACCACCTGCACGTACACAACGCTGTGACGTGGTCGCTCGGGTGTAGGCGCGCTTCTCGTCACCCAGGAAAACATCCTTAAACTGAACCATACCGGCGTTGGTAAACATCAGCGTAGGGTCGTTTCCAGGGATCAACGGGCTGCTGGATACAACCTGATGACCGTTCTGTGCAAAGTAGTCCAGGAAAGCCTGGCGAATTTCAGCGCTTGTCATGTATTTCATAGGGAAACCGTATGCGTGTCCGTTCTTATTGGGCAACTAGATAATAAAGCAGCAGTGTTAAATTGCTGCATACAGGACTTGCCCACTCACCAAAAATGGCGGAACAGTATATAACGTGAGTGAAAATTGTACGACTATTTTTGAACGCTCAGGAGCGCCCAAACCCTTATTAAACGCCAGTGGCAGCGCTATGAAAAAGGATAAAAGGAGGGATTTGATTGGCAGGAGGTGACAATTACGACTTACTCGTCATATTCACCGCTGTAATCAATGGCAGCACGTGCCTCATCCATTGAGAACCCGCGTTGCAGGAGATAGCGCATCTGCTTACCAAACACCTTGTAGTCACCGGCCGGATGCTCGCGGAAACGACGTGTCCAGGCTTCACGCGCCAACTCAAACCAGTCGGGCTCCAGTTCATCCAGCGCCTTGTGCAATAGATGCTCCGGTATCTTTTTCTGCTTCAGATCGAAGCTAATGCGTTTTAACCCGTAACATTGAGAGAGTTTGTTACGAACAAATACCTCAACAAACCGCTCATCACTGAGATAACCGGCCTCCTCCATTTCGTCCAGTACTTGTTCCACATCGTTTGCAGCATACTTGCGGGCATACTTTTGCTCCAGCTCCTGACGACAGTATTCACGCCGCGCAAGCAGGCGCAGCACCGCAGACTTTATCTCCTGTTGTTTATCTTCCATCGTGTCTCCCGGCGAATCCCCACATAAACAGAAAAGGCCTCATACGAGGCCTTTGCAAAAAACAGGTGGAACAATAATTCCAGAAAGGATCAGTTCAGATCCAACTGTTCGCTGGACTCTTTTTCGTCCTCAGCCGCCACAGGTGCAGAGGTCAGCAGCTGGTTGCGGATCTCGGTCTCGATCTCCTGCGCCACTTCCGGATGCTCCTCCAGATAGTTGGCAGCATTCGCTTTACCCTGACCGATCTTGTTGCCCTGATAGGCATACCAAGCACCGGATTTATCAACCAGGCCCTGCTTCACACCCAGATCGATCACTTCGCCCATGTGGTAGATACCCTGGCCGTACATGATCTGGAACTCAGCCTGCTTGAATGGTGGCGATACCTTGTTTTTAACAACCTTGACGCGGGTTTCGTTACCCACCACTTCGTCACCCTGCTTGATCGCGCCGGTACGACGGATATCCAGACGGACGGAGGAGTAGAATTTCAGTGCGTTACCGCCGGTTGTGGTTTCCGGGTTACCGAACATCACGCCGATCTTCATACGAATCTGGTTGATGAACACCAGCAGACAGTTCGCCTGCTTCACGCTACCGGTCAGCTTACGCAGTGCCTGAGACATCAAACGCGCCTGCAGACCAACGTGGGAGTCACCCATGTCGCCTTCGATCTCGGCTTTAGGTGTCAGCGCTGCAACGGAGTCGACAATAATCACATCTACCGCATTGGAGCGTACCAGCATGTCGGTAATTTCCAGCGCCTGCTCACCGGTATCCGGCTGGGAAACCAGCAGACTATCAACATCAACGCCCAGTTTCTCTGCGTAGATCGGGTCAAGCGCGTGCTCCGCATCCACAAAGGCACAGGTTTTACCCTGCTTCTGCGCTTCTGCAATCACCTGCAGCGTCAAAGTGGTTTTACCAGAAGATTCCGGACCGTAGATCTCAACGATTCGGCCGTATGGCAGGCCACCAATGCCCAGTGCGATATCCAGTGTCAGAGAGCCAGTGGAAACAGATGGGATCGCCTCACGTGGCTGCTCACCCATACGCATCACTGCACCTTTACCAAACTGTCTTTCAATCTGAGAAAGCGCAGCATCAAGCGCCTTTTTACGATTTGCGTCCATCTTCAACCTAACCCGTTGCGTTGAAAAAATACTGTATGTTTGGACAGTATTATTTCACAACTTTTTGGGAATGCAAGCGACTTCAGTTCAATTTATCCAACAACATTGCCAAGGCATGATCCACCGCCTGCTGACGCACCTGATGACGGTCTCCTGCAAATAACACTGTCTCAGTAACTACAGGCCCACCTTCCATAGCGACACCAAAACATACGGTCCCCACAGGTTTATCTTTGGTACCACCACCTGGCCCGGCAATACCACTAATGGCAACTGCCAGGTCGGCCCCCGCTTTACGTCGCGCTCCTTCTGACATCTCGTCGACAACCTGCTCCGATACCGCACCGTAGGCCAACAGTGTCTCCGGAGCCACACCCAGCATCTTTTCCTTTAACTCGTTGCTGTAGGTAACAAAGCTGCCGTTAAACCAAGCCGAAGAGCCCGCCAACTCTGTTAGATTCATCGCAACAGCCCCCCCTGTACAGGATTCAGCCGCCGTCACCGTCCAACCACGCTGCAGCAAAACCTCCGCCAACCTGGCCACTTTTTCTGCGATAGAATTCTGCATATTGCCTCCGCTACGCATCCCTTTTTAATTCACGTACAATCGACCGATTATCCGATTCAAGATCTCTGATTTTAGCCTGATTATGACAAGCCAATCTCCCGCGTTTAAAAATCATACCCCAATGATGCAGCAGTATCTGCGTATAAAATCGCAGCATCCGGACCAACTGGTTTTCTACCGTATGGGGGATTTCTACGAGCTGTTCTACGACGACGCCAAAAAAGCGGCGCAACTGCTCGACATTTCCCTGACCGCCCGCGGCAAGTCCGCCGGCGAGCCGATCCCGATGGCCGGTATTCCCTACCATGCAGCGGAAGGCTACGTGGCCAAAATCGTACGCGCCGGTGAATCCGTGGTGATCTGCGAACAGGTGGGCGATCCGGCCACCAGCAAGGGCCCCGTTGAACGCGCCGTGGCCCGTATCGTAACGCCGGGCACCGTCAGTGACGAAGCCCTGTTGGACGAGCAGAGCGATAACCTGCTTGTCGCGGTACACCAGCTGCAGGACACATACGGCCTTGCCATAGTGGACATCAGCTCCGGCCGCTTCAGCCTGCTCGAAGTAGAGGGGGATGAACCGCTGCTGAGTGAAATCGAACGCCTGCGCCCGTCCGAGATTTTGTTTAGCGAAGAGGGATCGCTTGGACTGTTACTGTCCGACAAACGTGGCTTGCGCCCACAAGCACCTTGGCATTTTGAAGAAGAAACCGCCCTGCGCCTGCTGTGCAAGCAATTCAATGTACAAGACCTGGGTGGCTTCGGTTGTGATCACCTTGAGATTGCGATCTGTGCAGCGGGCTGCCTGCTGCAATACGCCAAGGAAACCCAACGCACCGAACTGCCCCATATCCGTCGCATCCAGGTGGAAACCCGCAGCGATAGTGTCGTACTGGACGCGGCAACCCGCAAAAACCTGGAATTGGACATCAACCTGGGTGGTGGTAAGGACAATACACTGGCATCGGTACTGGACCGTTGTAAAACCCCAATGGGCAGCCGCCTGCTGCGCCGCTGGTTAAACCGTCCGCTGCGCAACCGCTCTGTTCTGCTAGCCCGCCAGGATGTGATCCGCTGGCAGCGGGAGCAGTACCGCTTTGAAACCCTGCAAGGCCTGCTACGCCATATTGGCGACCTGGAACGTATTCTGGCACGTATTGCCCTGCGCTCCGCTCGCCCTCGCGATCTGGAACGCCTAAAAAATTCGCTGGCGATCCTGCCCGAACTTCAGATTGCACTGTCCAGCACTGACTCAGTACGCAGCCAGGAGCTAGCAGCCCTGATCAGCGAATTCCCACAACTTGCAGAACTGCTACAACGTGCAGTCATCGAAAATCCACCGGTTGTGGTACGAGACGGTGGCGTGATCGCCGAGGGATACGACGAAGAGCTGGACGAACTGCGTGGTTTGTCGGAAAACGCGGGCAACTACCTGGTGGATTTGGAAACCCGTGAGCGCGAACGTACGGGCATCGCCACACTCAAGGTCGGCTACAACCGCGTGCACGGCTATTACATTGAGATCGGCCGCGCCAACTCTGACCAGGCTCCGGCAGAATACATCCGCCGTCAAACCCTTAAGAATGCGGAACGTTTTATTACGCCGGAACTGAAGGAGTTTGAAGACAAGGCCCTCTCCGCCAAGAGTCGCGCCCTTGCCCGGGAAAAAGCGCTCTACGAAAACTTGGTGGAAACAATTGCGGAGCAACTCCCGGCTCTGCAGGACAGTGCGGCGGCTTTATCGGAGCTGGACGTTCTGAGCAACCTGACCGAACGTGCTGATACCCTGAACTACTGCGCTCCGGTATTAACCGAAGATGCACAGCTGCAGATCCAGGGCGGCCGTCACCCTGTGGTGGAAAGTGTGCTGGACGAACCGTTTGTGTCCAACAAACTGGAGCTGGATCAATCCCGCCACATGTTAATCATCACCGGTCCGAACATGGGTGGTAAATCCACCTATATGCGCCAGGCCGCGCTGATCACGCTATTAGCACACATCGGTAGTTACGTACCTGCAGACAGTGCCACCATCGGTATCGTCGATCGGATCTTTACCCGCATGGGCTCCTCCGATGACCTCGCCGGTGGTCGCTCGACCTTTATGGTTGAGATGACGGAAACCGCCAACATTCTACATAACGCCACCGAGCGCAGCCTTGTGCTGATGGATGAGGTTGGTCGCGGCACGAGCACCTTTGACGGTCTGTCCCTGGCCTGGTCCTGTGCAGAATACCTGGCACAGCAGGTGAAAGCCTTTACTCTGTTTGCCACCCATTACTTTGAACTCACAACCCTGCCTGATCAACTTCCGGGCGTGCACAACGTGCACCTGACCGCTGTAGAACACAACGATCACATCGTGTTTATGCATGAAGTGCAGGAGGGACCTGCTAGTCAGAGTTACGGGCTGCAGGTAGCGCAACTGGCTGGGGTACCGCAGCACGTTATTCAGTATGCCCGTGAGAAACTGGTGCACCTGGAGCAGGACGCCAGCGGCAACCCTCAAACCATGACGGTGACAACACCGCCGCCACCGCCTCCAATGCAGAACGATATGTTTAACAGCGCACCACATCCGGTGGTCACAGAACTTGAGTCGGTATCCCCCGACGACCTGACACCACGCCAGGCACTTGAGTTGCTCTATCAGCTCAAGCAAAAGCTCAGCTGATCCGGCTTTTATCCACAGGGCGACACCTGCGTCGCCCCGTTTTAATCTCTTCTATACTGCAACCAACATTCCTATCGAGACCCACCCTATGGCTTATGTTGTCATGGAGAGCTGTATTCGCTGCAAATACACCGACTGCGTTGACGTCTGTCCTGTGGATTGCTTCTACGAAGGCCCCAACATGTTGGTTATTCACCCGGATGAATGCATCGACTGCGGCCTTTGCGAACCGGAATGCCCGGTCAAAGCCATTGCCCACGAGGACGAGATGCCCCAGGACCAGTTGGATTTTATTCAGATCAATGAGGAGATGTCGGAGCGCTGGCCAAACATCTACGAGATGAAGGATGCCCCACCAGACGCCGATGAGTGGAAAGAGGTGAAAGCGAAACGCCACTTGTTGGAAAAGTAACCGCACATATACAAGAAACCCCGATAAGATCGCTCTCACCGGGGCTTTTATGGGATTGCATCAAACGCTTGCGCGTTTTTAGGGTCTTACTGCAGCAGATCTTCGCCGCTCAGACCGTTTTTCTCAACGATCTCTCGCAGCTTACGCAGCGCTTCAACCTGAATCTGACGTACACGCTCACGGGTCAGGCCAATCTCGCTACCCACCTCTTCCAGCGTACTCATCTCATAGCCACGCAGGCCAAAGCGACGTGCCAGCACTTCGGAGTGTTTCTCCGGCAGCATTGTCAGCCACTTGTCGAGGTTACCGCTGATGTTGGTTTTCTGCAGCAGGGTCTCCGGGTCAGAGCTGTCCTGATCAGGAATGGTGTCCAACAGAGACTTGTCGGAATCCTGCCCCATCGGCGTATCCACGGAACTCACACGCTCGTTCAAGCCCAACATACGCTCGACATTTTCAACCGGCTTGTTTACCAACTGCGCGATCTCTTCCGCAGATGGCTCATGATCCAGCTTCTGCGCCAGCTCACGGGCTGCACGCAGGTATACGTTCAGCTCCTTAACCACATGAATCGGCAATCGGATGGTGCGCGTCTGATTCATGATCGCGCGCTCGATGGTCTGACGGATCCACCAGGTTGCGTAGGTGGAAAAACGGAAACCACGCTCCGGGTCAAATTTTTCTACCGCACGGATCAGACCCAAGTTACCTTCTTCGATCAGATCCAACAGGGTCAGCCCACGGTTGATATAACGGCGGGCGATTTTAACCACCAGGCGCAGGTTGCTCTCGATCATGCGCTGACGCGAAGCTTCGTCACCTTTCAGCGCACGACGAGAATAGTAAACCTCCTCTTCCGCCGTAAGCAGCGGAGAGAAGCCGATTTCATTCAGGTAGAGCTGCGTTGCATCCAGAGTCTTTGCGTTGAGCAAATCGTTATGTGCAAGGCTGCCTCGACCACGACCACTGGCAATGATCTCAGGGACCTTTTCTTCGTCTTCCTGCTCACTTTCTTCAGCGACATCTTCCGAAATGTCAGCAGTTGACTCTTCGGTAACGCCGTCGACCTCAAGGTCTTCGGATGCGTTACTCTGCTCGTAGTCCTTATCTACTTTTTCCATTGCCAACCCCTTTGGTGTCCTTTATCAAAAGCCACCCTATTCTAGTTATAGTCCGGAAACAACTTATTGTTTTTTGGGCAGATATCTTAACGGATTTACCGGTACACCATCACGTCTGATTTCGAAATGAAGCATCACGCGTTCTGCGCCGCTGCGCCCCATTTCGGCGATTTTATCACCAACTGTAACCTTATCACTTTCTTTAACCAGAACGCGACTGTTATGCGCATATGCACTTAAAAAATTCTGGTTATGATCAATGATAATAAGATTGCCATACCCCAACAGTCCGTTTCCTGCATAAACCACTGTGCCTGAAGCTGCCGCAAATACAGGATCACCTTTGCGTCCAGCGAGGTTCACGCCTTTATTCACTTGCCCCTTGGTCTTGAAGGACGCTATCAGACGCCCCTTACTTGGCCACTGCCAACGAATTCGACCTGCCGCGGAGGCTGTCTTCTTAGACGTGTTTGCCGATGCAGTTGAATTGGTACGCTTTTCAACTGTTTTCGGCGGACTGGTCGGCTTCTTTACCGGTTTTTTTGCGGATTTGCTGACAGTTGACGAATTGGCTGAAGTGCTTTTTGAGTGTGCGCTACTGTCTCGGACAATTTTTTGGGCGCTGGGTTTCAATACGAGGCGCTGGCCCGGATAGATCTGGTAATCGCCACTGATGTTGTTTAGCCGCGCAACAGTGCGGTAACTGAGACCGTGGCGGAATGCGATCGAATAGAGAGTGTCGCCTTTACGGACGACGTAGACAGATGAGGAGGAGACAGAGGGGGCCTGGCGTACAACCTTAGTCCGCGACCTGTCCTGCACCGGGACACTATGCGGAGCGGCGCAACCGGCGATCAACACTGCAATAAGCGCTGAAACCAGCCAACCTGCGCCTTTTACCACCCATCACCCCTGACTCGGCTTGGTCCCTGCGGAACGGGCCAGCGCGATGACCAAGATCGCACCCAGCAACATCAACACCAGGGACATAGTGAGATATGCGTTCTGACCGGTCATGATCTCATAACTGCCGGGCAGAATATTTTCCTGAACCAGAGGCACCTCTTCGCCATGCCGGTTGATGGTATAGGCTGTGGTGTATTTCCACGGCCAAACCTTATTTAGAGAGCCCAGCATAAAGCCCCCCAGCAACGCCAGCGTAGTCACGCGATAGGAAGCAAACATCCAGTTCAACACCCGCGAAAAGCTTAGCAAACCAATCACACAACCGGTTGCAAACAACGCTAGCACTGGGATATCCATGGACTTCACAGCGCCCAGAATCGGCGCATACATACCCAGAAGAAGCAGTATAAAACTACCTGAAATCCCCGGCAGGATCATCGCACAGATTGCAATCATGCCGGAAAAGAAGACCATCATCGATGTAGGTTCAACCGCCGCTGGCGCTATGGAGGTCACCATATAGGCCAGCACCGTCCCCGCCAAGAAAGCGGTAAATGCGTTCCCCCGCCAATCCTCGATCTGCCGCGCCACCAGCCAGCTGGACGCCAGAATCAGGCCAAAGAAAAAGGACCACAACATCTCAGGGTAATTGGCCAACAGGAACAGGACACCTCGTGCAAAGGTGATCACACTGAACAGAATCCCTAGCAACAGGGTAAGTAGGAACGGACCGTTTACATATTGCCAGGTTGCGCCTAGTCCCTCTTTAAACAGGACTTGTATTGCCTCGGGACCACAACGTTTAAGAGAGCCAATAAGCTCTTCATAAATACCCGTCATGAAGGCGATCGTACCGCCGGATACGCCAGGCACCGCATCGGCAGCGCCCATCATCAAACCTTTACCGGACAAAATCAGATAATCACGCCAATCCCGACGCGGCTTTTCCCAGTTATCCATTTTTAACGTACAGTTCCACTTAGCAAAGGTACAAACTTGGCTGCTTCGACAACGTTGGTTTCGAAACTATCCTCACCGGTACGCACAATCAGCTTTAATTCTTGCTTTCGGCCACCCACCGGGATAATCAAACGACCACCCACCGCCAGTTGCGCGAGCAGTTCTGCAGGCACCTCTTCCGGCGCCGCCGTCACCAGAATACCATCAAAAGGGGCTTTCGCTGGCCAGCCCATTCCGCCATCACTGTGCATCAGTTGCACATTGCGCAACTTCAGCAACTGCAGACGTTTACGCGCCTTATCCTGCAACGGCTTAATGCGCTCCACACTGAACACCTGATCGACCAGTTGTGCCAGCACCGCGGTTTGATATCCCGAACCGGTACCCACTTCCAGCACGTTATGCAGCGGCCCCTTCGCCAAAAGTAGCTCGGTCATCCGGGCAACACTGTAGGGTTGCGAGATAGTCTGGTTAAAGCCAATCGGCAACGCCGTATCTTCGTAGGCGCGGTGAGACAGCGCCTCATCGATAAAGATGTGTCGCGGAGTATCCCGCACAACATCCAGCACGCGCTCATCCTCAACCCCCTGCTCCCGCAACCGTGCTATCAGCCGGTCACGAGTGCGGCGGGAGGTCATACCTATTCCTTCAAGATTCAGATGGGTCACAGAATGCCCTCAAGCCAACTGCCCAAATTATCCATTGCATCATACTGGGTCATGTCGATCTGTAGCGGTGTGATCGACACACAACCCTGCTCAACTGCGAAGAAGTCAGTGCCCGGTTCACGATCCAGCACCTCGCCAACACCTGCGATCCAGTACCGCTCACAGCCGCGCGGATCTTTAACTTTAACCGGCTTATCTGCCAGGCTGCGGTGCCCCAAACGAGTAACATGAACGCCTTGAATCTGATCCAGCGGCAGATCGGGAACGTTCACATTCAACACCGTGCGTGGCGCGAGATTCACCTTGGCAATACCGGCTACCATCAGACGCACAATCTCCGCTGCCGTTTCAAAGTGCTGTGGGTGATGGTTCGCAACGGACACGGCAATCGGTGGAAACTTACGATGGCGTCCTTCGGTTGCCGCCGCGACAGTGCCAGAGTACAGCACATCGTCGCCCATATTCGCCCCAGCATTGATACCGGATACAACAATATCCGGCTCAAACTCAAAGATACCAGATGCACCAAGGTGCACGCAGTCGGTCGGCGTACCATTTACACTAACGAAACCATTGTCATGACGGAAGGCCTCTAGAGGCCGATCCAGCGTCAAGGAGTTACTGGCTCCACTGCGGTTGCGATCAGGGGCAACCACCTCAATTTCACAGTCCTGACGCAGGACTTCAGCCAGCGTTGCCAAACCCGGTGCAAAAACACCGTCGTCGTTAGAGATCAGTACCTTCATTTGCCCGTATTCTGTTCCGCAGTTTTAGCCTCGACCAACTCGCGCAATACACTTGTCGCAAATGCACCAGATGGCAGTTCAAATTGCAGCCACCATTGTCGTTCAGACTCGGCCTCAGCTTCAAGACCCAGTGGCTGCAAACGTAGCGATCGACGTTCCTGGCGCAAGCCCAGATGCTCAAGACGCTCCAGAACTTCCGACCACGGCTGCAACTGCTGGGCTTCCCATTGCCGGGAATCGCCAATATTCAAAGGCTCTCCGCGCCCCCACATGGCACCGGTCAGATTCACATCGCCGTCGGCAAGACGTTGCACTGTTTCCGGATCAATCGCTTCTGCGACAAAGGTACTCTTGGAACCCGACAGCATCAGCGCATCACCAACCAGCAGTGTACCCCACAAGTTCTGGTCGATACGCTGTGACAACAGGTGATTAAAACACCAGGAACGAACTGCCGAGATATACATCCCTTTCTTGGCGCGTTGGCGCTCTTTGCGTTCACCGCGCAGCAGCTCCAGACCTTTCTGCAGGTTACCGCCATCCTGCCCAAAGCGCTGTTCGCCAAAGTAGTTAGGGACACCCTGCTTGATTAATTCCAGTCGGGCAACCAGCTCTTCGGGATGAGTGACATCACGTAGGCGCAGACGAAAGCAGTTGCCTTGGAGTGCTCCCAAGCGCAATTTGCGCGGGTGGCGTGCCGTTTTCAGGACCTCGATGGTATCACCACCAAACAAATTCCAGTTCAGCACACGATGCTGCGGCAATGCCACACTAAACCACTGTTCGGTAACCGCGTGACGGTCCTTCTTGCCCGCATAACCCACATCACGTGGACTGATCTGGCAAAAACGCGCCAGTTGACGGGCAACCCAGTCGGTATTTTCTCCATTCTTACGGATGTAGAGAAACAGGTGTTCTCCTTCGCCTTCGGGCTCAAACCCCAACTGCTCAACAACCTGGAAATCTTCGTTACAACTGCGGATCAGCGCACTGCCTTCGGGTTTACCGTACAGATAGCTGTATTGGGTGGGAAAACTACTCACTCTTGGGGTGTACTCCGTCCGGGTTCAACCAGCTGAAAAAACGTTTCACCTTCACGAATCATACCCAGTTCGCTACGGGCCCGCTCCTCAAGTGCAGATAATCCGTTTTTCAGATCCTGCACCTCGGCTTCCAGCTGTTTGTTGCGCTGGCTAAGCGCCTGATTTTCGGCCTGTTGCTGCTCAATTTCCTGTTCCAGTGACCAGACCTGGCGCTGGTTTGCCTCACCAAACCAGAGCCGGTACTGCAAAGCGGCCAACAAAACCAACAGCGTAATCAATAACCAGCGAAACATCATAGCCTTAAGTCAAAAAAGGGGGCTAAACGCCCCCTTTTAATCTCTTATGATTCAGATAATTAAGCCTGACCTTTAATTTCAGACAAGCCATTGTATACAGCCTCGGCACCCAGCTCTTCCTCGATGCGCAGCAGGCGATTGTACTTAGCTACACGGTCGGAACGGCACAGGGAACCGGTCTTGATCTGACCAGCAGCAGTACCTACCGCCAGGTCAGCAATGAAGGTGTCTTCGGTTTCACCGGAACGGTGAGAGATCACGGCGGTGAAGCCTGCGTCTTTTGCCATCTTGATCGCATCCAGTGTTTCGGACAGGGAACCGATCTGGTTGAATTTGATCAGGATGGAGTTACCGATGCTCTGCTCGATACCACGCGCCAGGATCTTGGTGTTGGTTACGAACAGGTCGTCACCGACCAGCTGAACCTTGTCGCCGATCTTCTTGGTCAGGTACGCCCAACCATCCCAATCGGACTCATCCAGACCGTCTTCGATGGAAACGATCGGGTAGTTTTCAGTCAGGTTCGCCAGGTAGTCACCGAAACCTTCAGCGTCGAAGACTTTACCTTCACCCGCCAGGTCGTACTTACCATCTTTGTAGAACTCGGAAGCCGCGCAGTCCAGCGCCAAAGTCACGTCTTTACCCAGCTCGTAACCTGCGTTGGAGATCGCTTCTTTGATTACCACCAGCGCTTCTTCGTTAGACGCCAGGTTAGGCGCAAAACCACCTTCGTCACCTACAGCAGTGTTCAGGCCTTTCGCCTTCAGAACCGCCTTCAGGGCGTGGAAGATTTCTGCACCACAACGCAAACCTTCGGAGAACTTATCGAAGTTAACCGGCTGAACCATGAACTCCTGGATATCCACGTTGTTATCCGCGTGCTCACCACCGTTCAGGATGTTCATCATTGGCACAGGCAGAGAGAACTGACCCGCAGTACCGTTGATCTCAGCGATGTGCGCGTACAGTGGCTGACCTTTTTCAGTCGCTGCTGCTTTCGCCGCTGCCAGAGAAACCGCCAGGATAGCGTTCGCACCCAGTTTCTCTTTGTTTTCGGTACCGTCCAGCTCCAGCATTTTGTTATCCAGAGCACGCTGATCAGTCGCGTCCATTCCAACCAAAGCATCACGGATAGCGCCGTTTACCGCAGCTACTGCGTTCTGTACGCCTTTACCCAGGTAGCGGCTTTTGTCACCGTCACGCAGTTCCAGCGCTTCGCGGGAACCGGTAGATGCGCCGGATGGTGCGCAAGCAGAACCTACAACACCGGACGCCAGGATTACGTCAGCTTCTACTGTTGGGTTACCGCGAGAATCCAGAACTTCGCGCGCTTTGATATCAGCAATCTGTGCCATTCGATTAACTCCAGAAATTAATTAAATCTTTTACTGCTTCGCCTGATGGTCCAGTGCGGCTTTAATAAAGCCGGTAAACAGACCGTGGCCATCACGCGGGGTAGAAGTGAATTCCGGGTGGAACTGACAAGCAACGAACCATGGGTGATCCGGTACTTCCACCACTTCTACCAGCTCGCCGTCAACGGAACGACCGGAGATACGCAGACCCGCTTCCTCCAGCTTGGCTACGTAGTTGTTGTTCACTTCGTAGCGGTGACGGTGACGCTCGGTAACATCAGTAGCACCGTATGCAGTTGCTGCAGTAGAACCTTCCGCCAGGTGGCAGACCTGCGCACCCAGACGCATGGTGCCGCCCAGATCATCCTGTTCACCACGGGTTTCAACGCCACCTTCAGAAGTGGTCCACTCGGTGATCAGGCCGATAACCGGATGCTCTGCATCAGCTTTAAATTCAGAGGAAGTTGCGCCTTCGATACCTGCAACGTGACGCGCAAATTCGATAACCGCCACTTGCATACCCAAACAGATACCCAGGTAAGGCACCTTGTTCTCTCGGGCATACTTAACTGCCTGGATCTTGCCTTCCACGCCACGCTCACCGAAACCACCTGGTACCAGGATCGCGCTCATGTCTTTCAGGATCTCTACGCCTTCGCGCTCAACTCGCTCGGAGTCGATGTACTCGATACGTACTTTACGCTTCAGCGCGATACCCGCGTGGCTGATCGCTTCGATCAGAGACTTGTAGGCATCCAGCAGTTCCATGTACTTACCGACCATCGCGATAGTCACTTCACCCTCAGGGTTCAGGTGCGCATCCGCAACAGCGTTCCATTCCTGCAGATCCGGTTCGGAGCACTCCAGGTGGAAGCGCTCCACCACGATGTCATCCAGGTGCTGATCAGCCAGCATCTGAGGAATGTTGTAGATGGTGTCGGCATCTGGCAGAGAGATAACTGCGCGTTCTTCAACGTTGGTAAACAGAGACAGTTTACGACGGGAAGAGTCCGGCAGCGGGCGCTCGGAACGGCAGACCAGAATGTCTGGCTGAATACCGATAGAACGCAGCTCTTTAACAGAGTGCTGAGAAGGTTTGGTTTTGGTTTCACCGGCAGTGGCAATGTAAGGCACCAGTGTCAGGTGCATAAACATCGCACGGGAGAAGCCCAGCTCGGCCTTCAGCTGACGCACAGCTTCCAGGAACGGCAGGGATTCGATATCACCTACAGTACCACCGATCTCAACCAGAGCGACATCCGCATCACCGGCACCCTCGATCACGCGACGTTTGATCTCGTCGGTGATGTGAGGAATAACCTGTACGGTTCCACCCAGGTAGTCACCACGGCGCTCTTTACGCAGTACATGCTGGTAGATACGACCAGATGTAAAGTTGTTGCGCTTGGACATGGTGGTACGGATGAAACGCTCGTAGTGACCCAAGTCCAGGTCCGTTTCAGCTCCATCTTCCGTAACGAACACCTCACCATGCTGGAATGGACTCATTGTGCCTGGATCTACGTTAATGTAAGGATCCAGCTTCAGCATGGTTACTTTAAGACCTCGGGCTTCCAGAATAGCAGCCAAAGAGGCAGATGCGATGCCTTTGCCCAAAGAGGACACAACACCGCCTGTGACGAAGATATATCGCGTCATGCAGAACCTGTAATTCGTGATTAAAACGAGGGAAAAACGTTATCAAAGATGGGGCTACAGGATACCAAACGAACGCGTGCGGGACAATGCGAAGCTGTGCCACGATACGTTAAAACCGCCGCTTTTCGTGTCCCAATTTTCACAAACACAGATCCCGGGCACCGCAACGACTTCATCGCCTGATTTTAACAGCGGCCAATGGGCTTTTAACCAAGGGGGAATTCCAGCTTCCTGCAGCAGTTTTTTTACCGTGCAGCTGCCTCCGCGTCCTACTGGTCGGCAACGCTCACCGCTTTTGCGGCGCTCTAGACAGATACCATCCAAGGTTTTCAGCCCTACCTCGGAAGGCTCGACCAATAAATAGCCATCTCCTAACTTATGCTCTCCGGGACTCAACTCACTCAGATTGAGCGGCTCACCGGTTTGACGCTCCGTCAGGTACAACGCCTGCTGATAGCGACGGATCACCAGGCCACCCAGCCTGAGCTGTGGCTGTGCATCAGCCCTGGCGTCAATCAGCGTCTTCTGGATCTCCAGCAGCTGCGGTTGGTTTAACAACAATCCGCTTCCCAGTTCAACCCAGCGCCGCAGAAGATGATGCTGCCGTTCTTCGGAGAACCCTGCCATCTGAGTGAGCTGCAGCTCACCCAAACTACCAATCAAAGCAGAAAGGTCCCGATCCAGATACTCCGCCAACAACCGCTGCGACGCACCAAGCTGTTCTGCCGTCGCCAATCCACGCTGCCGAAAGCCAGGCCAACGCTTTTCGAGTACTGGTAGCACATTAAGCCGCAGGAAGTTGCGGTCATAACGATCCGACTGGTTGCTGGGATCGTCGATCCACTGCAAGCCATGCTGTTCGGCGTATGCTTCAAGCTCCTGGCGTAGCATGCCTAAAAGCGGGCGGTACAACATTCCCGATTCCAAATCACGGTTTTTCGGAATGCCTGACAACCCCTTCAAGCCGGCACCACGCAACAAACGGAAGAGCAGGGTTTCGACCTGGTCATCACCATGATGACCTAATAAAAGACAATCTCCATTCGTCATAATCGACTTAAAGGCTTCATAGCGTGCACGCCGCGCGGCATCTTCAGAACAAGACTCAGGAAAGGCATCGAGGGAGATATGTTTCAGCCCAAGTTGTTTAGCTTGATTCGCGGAGAACGCAGCCCAGCTATCCGCCGACTGCTGCAGATGATGGTTGACGTGTAAAACCAGAAGACGATCAGGAGGCAGAGTTTTGTTAGCCAGATGCAACAACACCTGGGAATCGAGCCCACCGCTATGACCGATTAGCCAGCGTTTGGGCTCGAGCATCTGCTGCAACTGCGCTTTAAAGCGTTTTTCAATTGCAGCAGACATCAGGAGAAGTAAGCTTTCACTTACTGTTCGGAATTGATTCCGTAAGCCATCAGGCGCTCGTAACGGCGCTCCAGCAGCTCATCTTCAGAGAAACCTTCCAGCTTCTCCAGTGTTTCCAGAAGGTGCTTCTTCAGGTTCGCAGCCATCAGCGCCTGATCGCGGTGTGCACCACCCAGTGGTTCACTTACGATCTGATCCACCAAGCCCAGCTCGAACAGACGATCTGCTGTAATACCCATCGCTTTCGCCGCATCGGATGCGCGCTCGGCGCTCTTCCACAGAATGGACGCACAGCCTTCAGGGGAGATTACAGAGTAAGTGCCATACTGCAGCATCAGCAGTTCGTCACATACACCGATTGCCAGCGCACCACCGGAACCACCTTCACCGATAACGGTCGAGATCACCGGGGTTTTCAGGCTGGACAGCTTCAGCAGGTTAAAGGCAATCGCCTCGGACTGACCACGCTCTTCTGCGTCGATACCCGGGTAGGCCCCTGGGGTGTCGATGAAAGTCATCACTGGCATCTTGAAGCGCTCAGCCATCTCCATCAGGCGCAGTGCTTTACGGTAACCTTCAGGACGCGGCATGCCGAAGTTACGTGACACCTTCTCTTTTACTTCGCGACCTTTCTGGTGACCAATTACCATCACCGGCTTGCCTTCGATACGTGCGATACCACCCACGATTGCCTGGTCGTCAGAGAAGTGACGGTCGCCGTGCAGTTCGTCAAAGTCGTCGAAGATGTGCTCAACGTAGTCCAGGGTGTATGGACGCTGCGGGTGACGTGCCAACTGGGAGATCTGCCATGCAGACAGATCAGAGAAGATGGATTCGGTCAGCGTACGGCTTTTCTCTTCCAGCTTTTCCAGTTCTTCGGAGATATTCAGACCGTCGTTGTCATCGCTGACCAGACGTAGTTCATCGATTTTTGCCTGCAGCTCAGCGATCGGCTGCTCAAAATCCAGGTAATTCGGATTCATGCTGTCCCGTTCTTATCAAAAATTCGTTACTTTGATCGGATCAAAAAATTGCACTAAGTGTACCTGCTTGCCCCTTTAAGGACCAGACTGGATAGGTCACTCATGCATCAATCTCTGCGGTTTATGCATTCCGACAGGAGATAGGTCAGTAACGCAGTCTGACCGCATCACCGCCAAATTTATCCATCAGCTTAATAATCAGGTCATCATTGGCCTGCACTGCCCAGCCGGAACCTAGTTTCAGCGTTGCCGCCGCATCTTCCCGACGGAAGCGTAGCGTCACCGGAAGAGACCCGTTTCCACGATAAGATTGCAAAATATCTGAAAGTTCTTTCAGGCGGCGACCGGCCAGATGACTGGCATCACAACTGATTTCAACGCTATTGGCGTACTGGGCACGGGCCTGCGGGATATCGAGCACTTTGCTGCCCTTAACCTTAATCCCCCCGGAGAAGTTATCCTCAGCCACCTCCCCTTCCACGATCAACACAGCGTCTTTGTTGATCATGTTTCGCGCCTGATCGTAGGTCTCGCCATAGAGGGTGACATCGATGCGGGCACTGCGGTCATCCAGGGTAACAAAGCAGATCGGGTCACCTTTCTTGGTTTTCTTCAGGCGCAGATCGACGACCAAACCTGCCATTTTTTGAGTGGCGCCACGCACTGGCTGAACTTCAACAATCTTTTTGCTGATAAAGTTACGCAGCTCTGATTCGTACTCATCGATCGGGTGACCGGTCAGGTACAGGCCCAGGGTGTCTTTTTCACCCTGCAGGCGCTCCTTGTCGGTCCACTCGCGTACCCGCTGGTATTTCTCGTATGGATCGCTCTCGGATTCCTCTTCCGCAGCACCGAACAGGTCGAACATACCCGCGTCCTGGTTGCGGGCACTTTGATCCGCTGCTTTCAGGGCATCGGGGATTGCCTCCCACAACACGGCACGGTGTGCGCCCATATTGTCCAGCGCACCGGAGCGAACCAGGGCTTCCAGAACACGTTTGTTCAGTTTCTTGGCCCCAACGCGTTCACAGAAATCGAACAGATCCTTAAATGGACCACCTTCCGCACGGGCCGACACAATGGCTTCAATCGGGCCTTCACCCACACCTTTGATTGCACCGAGGCCGTAGATGATGACGCCTTCGTCATTCACGGTGAACATATACTCACCGCTGTTCACGTCCGGCAGCGCCGGCGGAATACCCATCTGGCGGCATTCCTCAATGAAGATCACCACTTTGTCGGTGTTCTGCATATCGGAGGACATTACCGCCGCCATAAACGGTGCCGGGTAATGCGCCTTCAGCCAGGCCGTTTGGTAGGAGACCAGCGCGTAGGCCGCGGAGTGGGATTTGTTAAAACCGTAACCTGCGAATTTCTCTACCAGGTCGAAGATGTTCCCGGCCAGGTCTTTGTCGATACCGTTTTCAACAGAACCATCAAGGAAGGATGCCCGCTGCTTCGCCATCTCCTCCGGTTTCTTCTTACCCATCGCACGACGCAGCATATCTGCCCCACCGAGGGTATAACCAGCCATCACCTGGGCAATCTGCATTACCTGTTCCTGATACAGGATGATGCCGTAGGTCGGTTCCAGGACTGGCTGCAAACTGTCGAGCTGGTAATCCGGGTGCGGCCATGCCATCTCGGCACGACCGTGCTTACGGTTGATGAAGTCGTCTACCATGCCCGACTGCAATGGGCCCGGACGGAACAGCGCCACCAGTGCGACGATGTCTTCAAAGCGGGACGGCAACAGACGGCGTACCAGGTCCTTCATACCGCTGGATTCCAGCTGGAATACCGCAGTGGTCTCGGCTGCCTGCAACAGATCGAAGGTCTTTTTGTCCTCCAGATCGATCAGGGCGATATCGAGTGGCTCTTCACCCTGCTTCGCCTTTTTACTGTTTATCGTCTGCAGCGCCCAGTCGATGATGGTCAGGGTCCTCAGACCCAGGAAGTCGAACTTAACGAGCCCGGCTTCCTCTACGTCGTTTTTATCAAACTGGGTAACCAGGCCGTTACCCTCTTCATCACAGAGGGTGGCCGCGAAGTCTGTGAGTTTGGTTGGCGCAATTACCACACCACCCGCGTGCTTACCGGTACCACGGGTGACACCCTCCAGCTTGTAGGCCATATCCATGATCTCTTGAGCCTCTTCGCTGCTTGCAACGAAGTCACGCAGAAGCGGCTCCTGATCCATCGCCTTTTGGAGGGTGATACCTACCTCGAACGGAATCAGCTTGGAGAGTTTGTCGGCCAGACCGAATGGCTTGCCTTGCACACGGGCCACGTCGCGCACCACCGCCTTCGCAGCCATGGTACCGAATGTCACGATCTGCGATACCGCGTCCTTACCGTAGGTGCGGGCTACGTAGTCGATAACCTTATCGCGGTTATCCATGCAGAAATCGATATCAAAGTCGGGCATGGATACACGTTCCGGGTTCAGGAATCGCTCGAACAGCAGGTCATATTCAAGTGGATCCAGATCGGTGAT
Source organism: Pontibacterium sp. (assembly GCF_964228735.1). Classification (GTDB taxonomy): domain Bacteria; phylum Pseudomonadota; class Gammaproteobacteria; order Pseudomonadales; family Balneatricaceae; genus Pontibacterium. Next base: position 47,325 of record NZ_CAXRBQ010000075.1, read on the forward strand.
CTTCTGCGCATAGGCCACCAGGGAACCAGCACCGGAGCCTCGTCCCGGCCCTACCGGAACGCCGTTTTCCTTACCCCACTTGATAAAGTCCATTACGATCAGGAAGTAACCTGGGAAACCCATCTGGATAATGATATCCAGCTCAAACTCCAGGCGGTCGTAATATTCCTTTTTTTTGGCTTCGTAGTCCGGATCTTGCCTATCGAGCAGAATTTCGAGACGCTCATCAAGGCCTTCGTAGGACACCTTACGGAAATAGTCATCCATCAACATCCCTTCCGGGATCGGATACTTCGGTAGATAGTAAGTGCCCAGTTCGATATCAATGTTACAGCGCTTGGCGATCTCTACCGTATTCTCGAGTGCGCTCGGAATATCCTCAAACAGCTCAGCCATCTCGTCCGCGCTGCGGAAGTACTGCTGTTCACTGTAATCACGCGGACGTGTTGGATCTTCCTGTACGCGCCCCTGGTTGATGCAGACTCGCACCTCGTGGGCTTCGAAATCATCCGGCTTGACGAACATCACATCGTTGGTAGCCACAACTGGGCAACCGGTTGCATGGGCCAAATCAACACTACCGTGTACGACCTGCTCTTCCCCGGCCCGCCCTGTACGCTGAAGCTCCAGATAGAAACGATTGGGAAAGATCTGCATCCAGCTTTCAAGCAGCGACTGCGCACTGCCATTGTCAGCCAGAATTGCACGCCCAATATCGCCGTCTTTCGCACCCGACAGCGCTATCAGCCCTTCTGACTTTGCTGCGATCCACTCCTTGGTAACAACAGCCTTATCCAGAACGTAGTTCTGCCCCTGCTCGTAGGCGAGTGAAATCAGCTCCATCAGGTTGCGATAACCCTTGCCGTTGTTGACCAACAGGGTTAGACGGCTCGGCGGTAACTCAGGCTGCTCCGGGTCATAAACCCACATGTCACTGCCACAAATTGGTTTAACGCCCGCACCTAACGCGGCCTTGTAGAACTTAACCAGGGCAAACAGGTTTACCTGGTCAGTCATTGCGACGGCAGGCATCGCATTGGATTTCGCGGCCTTCACCAGCTCTTTAACTCGAACCAGTCCATCAACCAGAGAAAATTCGGTATGCACCCGCAGGTGTACAAATTTAGGATCAGCCATAAGCGGTATGCCGTTATTCTGCAATCAATTCACGCACCGGACGAAAGCTTCGTCGGTGTTCAGCCAGTGGGCCATGTTTTTTCAGAGCTTCAAAGTGTGCGGAAGTAGGGTAACCTTTGTGTTTGGCAAAACCATACTCAGGGAAACGGGCATCCAGCGCCTTCATCTCCCGGTCTCGCACAACCTTTGCCAAGATAGAGGCAGCAGAGATCTCTTTGATTTTTGAGTCTCCCTTTACCACCGGCTCAGACGGGTAAGGTAATTCAGGACAACGGTTGCCATCCACATAAACATACTCGGGCTGAACTGACAGCCCCAATACAGCTCGCTGCATCGCCAGCATAGTGGCATGCAGTATGTTTAACTCATCAATCTCGGCCGGTGTCGCTGAAGCGACGCACCAAGCCAGCGCCTTCTCTACGATCTCGTCATAAAGGAGCTCACGCTTCTTTTCGGACAGTTTCTTTGAGTCCGCCAAACCCTCTATTGGCTTAGCCGGGTTAAGAATCACAGCGGCGGTCACCACGTTACCCACAAGGGGACCACGTCCTACTTCATCGACCCCAGCAATCACCTGCTGCTCCGAGAAGTCAAAGCCAAGACTTTCCATCAAAGTACGCCCCTTGACTGTAACAGGTGCACTACGGCATCAGCCGCTTTTTCGTCTGCATCCATATTCAGCTGTTCGTGGATCTGTGCAAAACGTGTAGCCAAATGTGAACGATAGGCATCATCCTGTAACGCTTTCAGGATCGCCGGCCCAAGTACATCGGGCGTTACATCGTCCTGCAGGATTTCCGGCACCAAAGACTCATCCGCCAATAGGTTAGGTAAAGAGATAAAACGACTCTTCACCATGCGGGAATAGATCGAATAGGTCAGCCCGGCCATTTTATAAGCTACAACCATGGGCTTTTGCAGCAGTGTTGCTTCCAGGGTAGCCGTGCCGGAGGCGATCAGTATCGCATCGGAGATCGCCATCACTTCGCGGGAATTTTTCATCACCAGCTGTACGTTAAGCTCGCCAAACTTCTCATTAATCAACTGGTGCAGCTGATCGTGCCGATGCTCGTTGGCGGCAGGAATCACAAAACGCACATTGTTGACACGTTCGGACAACCAACGCGCGGTTTCCAGAAACGGCTCGGACAGATACTTCAATTCACTACCACGGCTGCCAGGCAATATCGCAATGATCGTTTCCCCGTCTTTAACGGCAAAACGCTTGCGTGCCTCTGCGACATTCACGCCTGCTGGAATCTTGGTGGCGAGCGGGTGCCCCACAAATGCCACACTTTGCTGTGTAGGTGCGTAGTGCTGGGCTTCGAACGGGAACAGGCTTAACACAAGATCAGTGGTTTTCTTGATCTTGTAGATACGTTTTTGCTTCCACGCCCAGACCGATGGACTGACGTAATGGACCGTGGGAATACCTGCCTCCTTAAGCCAACCTTCAAGCTTAAGGTTAAAATCCGGTGCATCAACACCCACAAATAGATCTGGAGGATCAGCGAGAAAGTGATCTCTTAGCTTGCGACGGACTTCCAGCAGTTCACGCAACCGGCTTAACACTTCTACCAGCCCCATCACTGAAAGGCGCTCCATCGGAACATGTGACTGACAACCTGCAGCCAGCATCAGCTCACCACCAATACCCTCAAACTCAGCGTCAGGAAAACGTTTTTTCAGTGCCTTGATCAGTCCGGAGCCTAGGATGTCGCCGGAAGCCTCTCCGGCAACAATGCCGATACGAAGTGGTTTAGACACGGCAGTACCCTAACGGATAATGCCGCGTGGAGAATTTTCTAGGAAGGTAATCAGCGGAGTAACTTCTGGCGTTTTCAACGCCATCTCCTTGAGAGAGTCCAAGGCCTGATCGACCGTTAGTTTTTGACGGTAAATCACTTTATAGGCGCGACGCAGATCGCGCAGGGCGTCTGCCGAATAACCACGGCGTTTGAGCCCCTCGACATTTATACCATGGGGCTTCGCGGGGTTACCGGTGGCCATCACATAATCCGGCACATCTTTCAGCACTACTGTCCCGGCACCACACATAACGTGCGAACCGATATGACAGAACTGATGGACCGCAGTAAAGCCACCCAAAATCGCCCAATCACCGACATGCACATGCCCGGCAACTGCCACGTTATTTGCCATGATAACGTTATCGCCGACTACGCAGTCATGGGCTACATGTGCATTGGCCATAAACAGGTTATGGCTACCGATGATCGTTTCGCCCTTATCCTGAACGGTGCCCCGATGAATAGTGACACCTTCCCGGATTGTATTGTTATCACCGATCACCAGCGTAGTTGGCTCTCCGGCGTACTTCTTGTCCTGGCAGTCCTCGCCCACGGAAGCGAACTGGAAAATGCGGTTATTTTTTCCGATTGTAGTCGGTCCCTTAATGACTACATGCGGACCAATAACCGTTCCAGCACCGATCTCCACATTCGGCCCCACAATACTCCAGGGGCCTACCTCGACATCATCAGCAACCTTTGCAGACGGATCGATAATGGCACGGGCGTCAATCAAAATCAGACCTTCCTATCAGCACAGAGAATGGTGGCGGAGCTTACCATGTCGCCCTCAACCGTTGCTTGCACATCAAACTTCCAGATACCACGGCGTTCGGAAATCACCTTAGCTTCCAGTTTCAACTGGTCACCAGGCACTACTGGACGCTTGAAGCGCAGTTTGTCAGAGCCTACAAAGTAATAGATTGACCCATCCTGCGGCTTCTTGTCCATAGTTTTAAAGCCCAGAATACCTGCAGCCTGCGCCATCGCTTCCACGATCAAGACACCAGGCATTACCGGGTGATCCGGAAAGTGACCATTAAAGAACGGCTCGTTCACTGTCACATTTTTAATCGCAACGATGGAATCACCTTTCTCCAGCTCCAATACCCGATCAACCAACAGAAACGGGTATCGATGTGGCAAGTATTCGCGTATTTCGTTCACATCCATCATTGTCGCTTAACCTTTAGACCTATCAAGTTTTTCTTCCAGAGATTTTAATCGTTTGGCAAGTTCATCTAACTGACGAAACCTCACCACACTCCGCTTCCATTGTTTATGGGGCATCAAACCGGTTCCTGACGAATAGGCCCCCGCCTTTGCGACAGACTTCGAAACCAGCGACATCGCCGTTATATGGGTACCATCTGCGATATCCAGATGTCCGGTGATGCCTACGCCGCCTGCTACCGTGCAGCGGGCGCCGATTTTAGTACTTCCGGCAACTGCAGTACATCCTGCAATTGCACTATCTTCACCGATATTCACGTTGTGAGCGATCTGAATCTGATTATCGAGTTTGACGCCATCGGCAATAACCGTATCCGCAAGCGCTCCACGATCAATCGTAGTACCGGCACCAACTTCTACATTCGCCCCAATGCTCACACCGCCCAATTGACTGATCTTGACCCACTTCCCCTTATCCGGGGCAAAGCCAAAGCCATCAGCGCCAATTACTGCTCCACTGTGAATAAGTGAGTGGGCGCCCACCTTAATATCATCATACAGTGTTACGTTGGCGTTAATTCGCACGCCTTTGTCAATATGGCAGCGCGCACCCACAACTGTATTTGGACCGAGATAGGCGCCATCACCAATAACACTCTCGGCACCCACCACCACATTCGCACAGAGCTGGGCGGATTCAGAGACTTTTGCACTGGGATCTATCTGAACGCCATCCGCGGTTCCGGCTTTAAACACGCCCTGGCGTTCAAAATACCGACTTACCGTGGCATAACCCAGATATGGATTGCTCATAACCAATGCAGAACAAGGCGCGCTATCGGCATGCTCCTGCGCTACCAGTACCGCACTGGCCTGCGTGTTACACAGGCTATCGAGATATCGAGGGTTGGCAAAAAAAGAAAGCTGCCCGTATACCGCATCATCCAGCGTTGCCAGTCCTTCAACCACGCAGGCAGGATCTCCCCTCAGCTCGGCACCGAGAAGTTTTGCTAACTCATCAAGACGGAAGGAACGGTCTGTCGTAGACATTACTGCTTGTTCAGAAGTTCCACGACTTTAGCGGTAATATCCAACTCAGGCTTAGCGTAGGAGATAGCCGAGCGACTCAGAATAATATCGTAGCCTTCCTGCTGAATAAGATCGTTCACCACCTTATCCACTTTTGGTCGCATCTCGTTCATAAACGCTTGCTGGCGCTGCAGACCTTCCTGTTGCATCTCTTTACCACGACGCTGGTACTCAGCAAATGCTTTCTTAAACTGTTCCTGAAGCTGCTCAAGCTGCTCAGGCGACGCAAGTCCACGGTTGGCCTCCAGTTTTTCCTTCGCAGCTTTAGCCTGCTTCTCCAGATCAAGAAGATGTGCCTGCTTATCCGCCAGCTCTTCCTTTAAGCCAGCATCAAACTGTTTCGCCGCTTCAGTTGCGCGCAGAGCCTGCATCGCATCCAGCACAACAACCTTTTCCGCCATCACTTGGCCACTTAGCATCACAGCCAGAAGAAATCCTGCAAATTTAATCGGTTTCATATCCTCTCCTTAGAACGTGCGGCCAAATGAAAACTGGAAGAACTCGGTCTCGTCACCACTCTCTTCATTAAGCGGGGTTGCTAACACAAATGTCAGCGGCCCCATCGGGGTAATCCAGCTGAAAGCGAGGCCTGTGGAGTAACGAATTTCATCAAACTCGATACCTTCTTCACAGTTTGTCGCCGAGGCACCACAGCTGGTATCAAACACGTTACCTGCATCTACAAACAAAGACGTACGAGTACTGTTGCCTTCCGCGAACGGCGTTGGCACGATCAGTTCCAGGCCACCTGTCAGCAAGATATTACCACCAAACGGATCAGCACTGGCGCCATTGCGTGGCGTATCCTTTGGGCCTAAGGAGTTAGCTTCAAAGCCACGTACAGATCGAATACCGCCTGCATAGAAGTGTTTAAAGAACGGGTATTGGTTTCCGCCAAGATCATCGGCATAACCAATACGGGTCCAAACCTTGCCAACCCAACGCTCAGATTCTGTCAGTGGTTGATACATTCGCAACGAGTAACGCGCTTTGTAATAGGTCAGGTCACTTCCCGGAAGACCAAGTTCCAGGGAAGCATTTTGCACATAGCCATCGGTCGGGAAGATACCGCGGTTCAGGTGATTATCGCTCCAACTGATGTTACCAATCAGACCAAGATAGTCATCGCCTTCATCAGCGATAAAGTCGATAATCTCCTGAGGAGTCGTGCTGTTCGTCTTGAGGCTGATCTGTTCCAGTGTCGCACCAAAATTCAAACGCTGAAATTCATCGATTGGGTAACCGAAATTCACCCCAGCGCCTAGCTCATCCGTCTCGTAGGAAGAGACGTCATCTTCATCGAAATCACGCTCACGGTAGTAGAGTTTGTAACCACGACTCACACCATCAACAGTGTAATACGGGTCGCTACTACTGAAGCGATACTCAGTTGTGGAATCAGAGTTTGTAATACCAAACGCGACCTTACGACCGCTGCCCAGGAAGTTATCCTGTTCCACACTCAAGCCAAGGATCAGACCTGCCCCCTGAGAGAAACCCACACTTGCAGAAAATGAGCCCGATTGCTGTTCAACTACCGTATACTCGAGATCAACCTGATCGGACGTTCCCGGCACCGGGATGGTTTCAACATTTACGGTAGAGAAGAAGCCGGTACGTTCCAGACGAAGCTTTGAAGCATCGATATTTTTAGTCGAAGCAACACCTGCTTCCATCTGACGCATTTCGCGGCGAATTACTTCGTCTGATGTGCGGGTATTACCGCGAATAACGATACGTCGCACGTAAGTACGCTTACCCGGGTCCAGGAAGTAGTTCAGCGTAACCGTGTTGTCGTCATGGATCTCTGGGGATGGCGCTACGTTGGCAAACATATAACCCACGTTACCCAACTTTCGGTTCAGAGCTTCCTGCGACTTCACCATACGGTTTCGGGAAAAGGTATCACCAGCCTTTACGGTGATTACCTGCATCAGCTCTTCTTCCGGCACCACCATTTCACCGGCCAGATTAACGTCTCGAACACTGTACTTTTCACCCTCCGTGATGTTCACAGTGATATAAACGTGTTTTTTGTCCGGTGTGATAGAGACTTGGGTGGAGTCGATGGAAAACTTGATGTAACCCTGATCCATGTAAAAACTACGCAGACGCTCAAGGTCACCTGCCAGCTTTTCACGGGCGTACCGGTCATCATCGGTGTAAAAAGACCAAAATCCCGGCAACTGCAGCTCGAACTGTTTTTTCAGGGTTTCATCGTCAAACAGCTCATTACCAACAATATTGATGTGCTGGATGCTGGCAACTTTGCCCTCCTGGATATCAATATTCAGAGCAACGCGGTTACCCGGAAGGGTCTCGACCTCTGCATCTACCTGGGCACCGTAACGTCCCTGAGCCGCATAGATGCGTACTAGGTCTTGCTTGATCTGTTCCAACGTGGCCCGCTTGAACACATCACCTTCTTTCAGGCCACCTTGTTTGAGCCCCTCTAGAAGCTGCTCTTTCTTGAGCGCTTTGTTACCTTCAAGGCGAATCAGTGCGATCGACGGACGCTCACGCAGTTTGAGAATCAGTACGCCATTTTCACGGGCCACTTTCACATCGTCAAAGTAACCAGATGCAAATAGCTTACGCACCGCCGATGACAAACGCTGCTCATTAATCTCTTCGCCATTACTAATTGGAAAGTGTCGAAATACCAGACCAGGTGCAACCCGTTGCAGTCCCTCTAATCGAATATCGGTTACTTCAAAGGCGCTTTGTGCACTGCTGAACGTGCTTGCCAGAAAGACGATAACTGCGGCAAACAGCCTGTATCCTTGTTTCATGAAGTACTTCTTTAACAGTAGGTTGGTATTACGGACCCTTCCCGGCCCAATTTAAAGTCGCATGACGTCGTTGATGATCGCAACGGTCATCAACGTAAAGATAATTGCCATACCCAAGCGAAGCCCCGCCATCTGAATCCGCTCGCTGACAGGTTTCCCCCTCAGGAGCTCAACGGTGTAGTAGAACAGGTGCCCACCATCCAGCATCGGAATCGGCAACAGGTTCAAAACACCCAGACTGATACTGAGATAGGCAAGGAATCCGATAAACGTTTCCATACCGGACTCCGCTGAAGCACCGGCCACTTTAGCAATGGTAATCGGACCACTCAAGTTTTTTACTGAAATGACGCCTTCCAGCATCTTCCAGATAGACTCCAGGATCAGCGTAATCATCTGCCAGGTTTTCTCAACACCTTTACCCAGCGATTCCAGCACCCCAAAGCTAATCACGCGCTGCTGTTCCGGTGGCCATTCCACTTCAGCCACGCCCGCACCGATATAGCCGATTGTCGCATCACCGGACTGAAGAACTATAGGGCGCACATTGATGATCAACTCACGACCATCCCGCTCAACAAGCAACGCCAGGTTCTCGTCCGGCGAGCGCTGCACGTATTCAACCAGCGTGTACCAGTCTCCTATTGGTTCCTTATTGATCTCCAGAATGCGATCACCCACCTGCAATCCGGCCTGAGCGGCGACACCGTCATCCAACAAACGACCGATAACAGCAGGCACCTCAGGACTCCAGGCCACCAACCCCAACGCATTGACCGGTGATTGCGACTCAACATCAAACTTCCAGTTATTCAGCTGGACAACATACTCTTCCGGCAACGTTACACCGGGATATTGCATACGAAGGGTAAGCCCACCGCTCTCCCCAATGCGCGATGCGAGCAGAAGATTAACTGACTCCCAAGAGAGTGCCTCTTTTCCATCGACAGCGGTAATTTCACCACCAGCGCGCACATCAGCCAGTGCAGCAGGGGAACCAGGCACCACATCCATCACCGTTGGCTTTATGGCACTTACGCCATAAACAAACATGAACCAATAGGCCAGTACCGCAAACAGCAGATTCACCGCCGGCCCGGCAGCAACCACAGCGATTCGCTGCAACACCGGCTTACGGTTAAAGGCTTGGGATTTAAGTGCGTCAGGAACTTCCCCTTCCCGTTCATCCAGCATACGTACGTAACCGCCCAGGGGAATTGCGGCAAGTACGTATTCGGTGCCACTGCGAGGACTGCGCCAGCGCAATAGCGACCGCCCGAAACCGATAGAAAAGGTGAGGACTTTTACACCACAGCGACGCGCAACAAAGAAGTGCCCCCACTCGTGAATCGTAACCAGAATACCGAGGGTTACCAATGTAGCCAGCAGGGTTTGCAGAAGATCCATAAGCGGCATTAACTCAGTTCAGGGTAACGAACTGCACACCCAGCACAAATAATGGGGCGGCAGCGGTCAGGCTATCCATCCTGTCCAAAATACCACCATGACCCGGCAACAGCTGACTGCTGTCCTTCATGCCCTGGTGGCGTTTAAGCATGCTTTCAAAGAGATCCCCCAATACAGAGATCATTCCAGTTACTACGCTCAGCAGCACCAGATAGACCAACGATTGACCGTCAAGTTCAAACCAGAGCGCAAAACCAAGCCCTACCAAGACACAGGAAAGCAAACCACCATACAACCCCTCCCGAGTTTTACCGGGACTCACCGATGGCGCCAGCTTATTTTTACCCAAGGATTTTCCAGCAAAATACGCTCCGATATCTGCCGCCCACACCAGCAACAGCAACATCAGGATCAGCTCTGTACTCAACCCCCAGGACTTAAGCTCACCAAACGCGACCCATACAGGCAGTAGGACTGCGTACCCCATCAGGACACGAACACCCACGGGCGCCCACCCCGACGTACTCGGATATCGGACAACCCAGAAAAGAGCTAATACCCAGAAAAGCAAGCCAGCCGTCAATAACGTGGTAACCGGAAGCACAGACTCAAACTGATGCAGAAGCACTAAAGCCAGGGCAATAGTGGCAATAAAAAACGCTTTATCTTTAAGCCCTTTCAACCCGGAAAGTCGTGACCACTCCCAGGCCCCGAGCAGCAATACACCGTCGATAACCAGCAAGAACCAGTCTTTCGGGAAAAGGAACAGAACAACCAACGCCAGCGGCGCCAGAACTATGGCAGTAAGAAATCGAGCCTTAAGCACCTTTATCCGCCTCTAATTGTTCACTGGTACGTCCAAAGCGACGCTCTCGCCCGGTAAAGTCATCGATCGCTTCTATCAAGCGCGCCTTACCAAAGTCAGGCCAGTAACAATCGGCGTAATAAAATTCGGTGTAGGCAAACTGCCAGATCAGAAAGTTACTGATACGCTGCTCACCCGCTGTACGAATACATAGATCCGGTGAAGGCAGTTCGGCCAGATGCACATAACCACCAAACAACTCCTCATCAATCTGATCAGGCGTCAGTTCACCATTGACACAACGCTCAGCAATAACTTTTGCGGCGTTCGCGATATCCCAGCGACCACCGTAGTTCGCGGCAATATTCAGCTGCAGGCCGGTACAGGATTCTGTAAGAGCCTCAGCAGCAGCAATCTTTTTCTGCAGGGAGGAGCTGAATCGGGTTTTATCACCGATCACACGCAAACGGATATTATTCTTGTGCAGTTTTTTCACTTCGCGATCCAGCGCGAACATGAACAACTCCATCAATCCTTTTACTTCAACCGCCGGTCGCTTCCAGTTTTCAGAACTGAACGCGAACAGGGTCAACGCCTCTACCCCTTGCTCAACACAACCGGTTATTACCTCACGGACAGAATCAACGCCCGCTTTGTGGCCAGCCAAGCTCGGCAGTCCACGGCTTTTTGCCCAGCGATTGTTACCGTCCATGATAATTGCGATATGTCTGGGTGGCGGATTTATTTTGGAGGAATCGGTCATAGTCTTATTCGAAAAGGGCAGGTAGCGGGAAACTGCGGGGCGCACCAACGCCCCGCCGAAATCATCAGATTTCCATCAAGTCGGCTTCTTTCTGCTCCAGCAGCTTATCAACCTGAGCAACATACTTGTCAGTCAGCTTCTGGATCTGATCTTCACCGCGACGCGCTTCGTCTTCGGTCAGCTCTTTTTCCTTCAGCAGATCTTTCAGGTCGCCGTTCGCATCACGGCGGATGTTGCGAATCGCGATACGCGCATTCTCTGCTTCTGCACGCGCCTGACGAATGTAACCTTTACGGGTTTCTTCGGTCAGCGCGGGCATTGGCACACGAATGTTTTCGCCAGCAGTTGCCGGGTTCAGACCCAGGTCAGACTTCATGATCGCTTTCTCGATCACCGGCACCATTGGTTTTTCCCAAGGGATGATAGACAGCGTACGTGCATCTTCTACAGAGACGTTTGCTACCTGCTGCAGTGGAACATCAGAGCCGTAGTAAGGCACCATGATGGAATCCAGAAGGCTTGGATGCGCACGACCGGTACGAATCTTCTTGAAATTATCTACCAGTGCATCAGCACTCTTCTGCATACGCGTTTCCGCGTCCTGTGCGATCTCATTCAGCATATTTTTCTCCCACCTCGACGCATGAATCGATCAGCGTACCTTCGTCACCGCCCAGTACCAGATTCGCCAGCGCACCCGGTTTATTCATGTTAAAAACGCGAATAGGCATGTCATGGTCACGGGTCAGACAGATCGCCGTCAAATCCATAACACCCAATTGTTTTTCGATAGCCACATCGTAGCTAACGTGAAGATATCGTTTGGCAGATGGATCTTTCATCGGGTCAGCCGTGAAAACGCCATCAACCTTAGTAGCTTTAATTACGACATCCGCCTCTACCTCAATTCCGCGTAAACAGGCAGCAGAATCAGTGGTAAAGAACGGGTTACCCGTACCTGCCGAGAAGATAACCACATCTCCCTGACTCAGGTAACGCATCGCATTACGACGATCATAATGGTCAACAACACCGCTCATTGGAATAGCGGACATTACACGGGTAGCGATATTGCTACGCTCCAGCGCATCACGCATCGCCAACGCATTCATCACAGTCGCCAGCATTCCCATATGGTCACCGGTCACTCGATCCATACCTGCCGAGCTTAGCGCAGCACCACGAAACAGGTTGCCGCCGCCGATTACCATACCGACCTGAACACCAATACCCACCAACTGGCCAATTTCCAAGGCCATGCGGTCGAGCACCTTCGGATCAATACCGAAATTCTCATCCCCCATCAACGCTTCGCCGCTAAGCTTCAGCAGTATCCTTTTGTATTTAGACTGTTTTTCAGTGGCAGGCATCTAAGAATTCTCCGCTCGAAATGAGGTCACAAGAGTGTATCAGGAAAAGAGTCGGTTGCGCATGCGCCAAGTCATGCGCAACCTGAGGTGTCAGGCGTGATTAGCCTTTCAGCTGAGCCGCAACTTCTGCTGCGAAATCAACTTCTTCAACCTCGATACCTTCACCCACTTCAATACGGGTGAAAGATTTAACCACTGCGCCCGCGTCTTTCGCGAACTGACCTACTTTCAGGTCTGGGTTCTTAACGAATGGCTGCTCAACCAGGCTGTTTTCAGCCAGGAATTTGTTGATACGGCCAGTAACCATCTTCTCAGCGATCTCTGCAGGCTTGGAAGCCATGTCAGGCTGAGCCAGGATGATCTCTTTCTCTTTTGCTACAACGTCTTCTGGCATGTCTTCTTTGTTAACCACCTGTGGGTTAACAGCAGTTACGTGCATAGCAACGTCTTTAGCTGTTTCAGCGTTACCACCTTCCAGCACAACGATCGCAGCGATCTTGTTGTTGCTGTGAACGTACGCGTCTACAACATCGCCTTCTACAGCGAATACGCGACGAACAGTGATGTTCTCGCCGATTTTCTGAACCAGCGCTTCACGTGCAGCTACCAGCTCGTCAGTCATCAGCGCTTCAACGCTGTCTGCCTGGCTAGCTACCGCTGCTTCAGCAACAGTGTTTGCGAACGCAGCGAAGTTTTCGTCACGAGCAGCGAAGTCAGTTTCGGAGTTAACTTCTACAGCAACCGCAGACTTGTTGTCAGCAGCTACTTTAATAACAACGATACCTTCAGCAGCAGTACGGCCAGCTTTCTTAGCAGCCTTCATGCCGGACGCTTTACGCAGCTCTTCAATCGCCGCGTCGATGTCGCCGCCAGCTTCGGTCAGCGCTTTTTTACATTCCATCATGCCCAGACCAGTACGGTCGCGCAGTTCTTTCACGTCCTTAGCAGAGAATGCCATTTTGAATACCTCTATAAATAGGATTAACGCTTAAAATCAAAATCGAAAAAAGGGGAGCAACGCTCCCCCTTCATGCCTGGCACGCAATTGTATCAGGCATCGTTGACAGCAGGATTACTCTGCAGCTGCCTGATCTTCTTCAACTTCTACGAATTCGCCTTTAGCGCCACCCGCAGCTTCGGTACCTTCCAGGCACGCATCAGCAGCAGATTTAACGTAGATCTGAATAGCACGCAGAGCATCGTCGTTACCTGGGATAACGTAGTCAATGCCGTCTGGGTTGCTGTTAGTATCAACAACACCAATAACTGGGATACCCAGCTTGTTAGCTTCATTGACTGCGATACGCTCGTGATCAACGTCGATTACGAACAGCGCGTCAGGCAGACCGCCCATGTCTTTGATACCGCCGATGGAACGTTCCAGCTTATCCATTTCACGCTGACGCATCAGCGCTTCTTTTTTGGTCAGCTTTTCGAAAGTACCATCCTGAGCCTGGGATTCCAGATCACGCAGACGACGGATAGACTGACGGATAGTCTTGTAGTTAGTCAGCATGCCACCCAACCAACGGTGGTTGACGAAAGGCATACCTGCGCGTTCTGCTTCTTCTTTCACGATCTTGCTAGCAGCTCGTTTGGTACCAACGAACAGAACTTTGTTCTTGTTGGAAGCCATACCCTGAACAACGTCCAGTGCACCGTTCAGTGCAGGCAGAGTGTGCTCCAGGTTGATGATATGAATCTTGTTACGAGCACCAAAGATGAATTTGGACATCTTTGGGTTCCAGTAGCGAGTCTGGTGACCGAAGTGAACACCTGCTTTCAGCAGGTCGCGCATGCTAATTTTAGCCATTATTAAATCCTGTAGTATTTTGGGTTAAACCTCCACGTTCCCCATCGCCCAACCCCTTTGCAGAGGCACCCTGAACGACGTGACGGAGCGTGTGTGTTATGTATTGCGCAAAGCGCATTTTTGGAGCGCGGATTTATACCACAACACCCTCTATTTTTAAAGGGCGCATTCGCTTTCACCGGTAGCATTGCTACAATCTGGCAACAAGCAGTGCTCCGGTTATAACTTTTTATATAAAGAGCGGTACTGCGCGCTGTCCATATAAGGCAGAATAGCCTGTATAGAAGTTCTGTGTTGAGTGTTTAACGGACCCCTTGAATATGACCATTAAGATCAAAACCCCTGAAGAAATCGAAAAAATGCGTGTAGCAGGCCGCATGGCCGCTGAGGTTCTGGAGATGATCGAACCTCATATCCAGGTGGGCGTTACAACTAACGAGCTGAACCAGATCTGCCACGATTACATCGTCAATGAACAGGATGCGATCCCGGCGCCGCTAAACTACCACGGCTTCCCTAAATCGATCTGCACATCGGTTAACCAGGTTGTCTGTCACGGCATCCCAAATGACAAACCGTTGAAAAGCGGCGACATCATCAACGTAGACATCACTGTTATCAAAGATGGCTACCACGGCGACACCAGCAAGATGTTCTTTGTTGGTAAAGAACAACCACACGCACGCCGTCTGGTCGATATTACGCTGGAATGCCTGTACAAAGGCATCCGCCTGGTCAAACCTGGTGCTCGCCTGGGCGACATTGGCGCGGTAATCCAGCAGTACGCTGAACAAAACCACTATTCCGTTGTACGCGAATATTGCGGCCATGGCATTGGCGCCGAGTTCCACGAAGACCCACAGGTACTGCATTACGGCAAAGCAGGTACCGGCGCTGAGCTTCAGGAGGGCATGATTTTTACCATCGAGCCAATGATCAACGCTGGCAAGCGCCATGTAAAACTGAATAAACACGATGGCTGGACGGTTGAAACTACCGACCGTCGCCTGTCCGCTCAGTGGGAACACACCATTCTGGTAACCGCTGACGGATATGAAGTATTAACTCTGCGCGAAGGCGAAAAGATCTAACTAGCGGGCCCACCCATGTCAAACGCTGCTGCTCACCACCAGGTTGCCGACATTGAACTGTTCAATGTCGAGGAATTTCGTAAGGCTCTGGCTGGAAGCAACCAGCCTATTCCCGTCCTGAAGCAAGCCCTGAAGGATGTGCGGGCGCGAATGGATGAACGCTTCCGAGAAGGCGAAGATATCCGCAAGCTGATCTACGGTCGCGCCTGGGTCATGGATATGGTCCTGGAAGCGATCTGGCAGCGTTTTGACTGGCCCGAAAGCAAACATATCGAGCTGATTGCCGTCGGTGGCTATGGCCGTGGCGAACTACATCCCTGCTCTGATGTGGATATCCTGATTCTGATCGATGGCATCGAAGCGGAAAGCTACCACGATTCGATCAGTGGTTTTCTTACCCTGCTCTGGGATATCAATCTGGATATCGGCTCCAGCGTGCGCACCATCGGCGAATGTTACGAGG
Source organism: Pontibacterium sp. (assembly GCF_964228735.1). Lineage (GTDB taxonomy): Bacteria > Pseudomonadota > Gammaproteobacteria > Pseudomonadales > Balneatricaceae > Pontibacterium. The sequence continues at coordinate 63,039 of NZ_CAXRBQ010000075.1, forward strand.
AAGCGCGTAACGATATCACCATCGCCACCAACCTGATTGAATCCCGTCCTGTGGTGGGCAGTGGCGACCTGCACGCCCGCATGTACGACGAAGTGACATCGGAAGGTGCCTGGACCGACAAAGAGTTCTTCCGCGCCAAGATCAACGAGCAGCTAGACCGCCACGAAAAGACCAACAACACCGAATACAACCTGGAACCCAACCTGAAGAACTCCCCCGGAGGCCTGCGCGATCTGCAGACCATTGGCTGGGTGGCGAAACGACACTTCGGCTCCACTTATATTCGTGACTTGGTGGACGACGGTTTCCTCACAGAAAGTGAGCTGGATACCCTGAACAAGGGCGAGCTGTACCTGTGGACGGTGCGTTACGCGTTGCACATGGTTTGCAACCGCCACGACGATCGTCTGCTATTTGACCACCAGCGCGCGCTCGCCGAGATCTTCGGCTACCAAGACTCTGAAGGCGAACTGGCCGTTGAGCAGTTTATGGGTAAGTACTACCGTGTCGCCAAGGCGATGTCGGAGTTCAATCACATGCTGCTGCAGCACTTCGACGAAGCAATCCTGCGCACCGAAGACGAGCAAGTGTTCCACCCGCTCAACAAGCGCTTCCAGATCCACAACAACTTCATCGAGGTCACCTACGACAAGGTGTTTGAGCACCATCCGTTTGCCCTGATGGAGATCTTCGTCCTGATGGCGACCAATCCTCAGATCAAGGGTGTGCGTGCATCCACCATTCGCCTGATCCGCAACCATCGTCACCTGATCGACGAAGAGTTCCGCAATGACATCCGCAACACCTCCCTGTTTATGGAGCTGTTGCGCTGCCCGGATCGGGTCTCCACCGAACTGAAGCGGATGAACAAATACGGCATCCTCGGCCTGTACCTGCCGGAGTTCGGCAAGATCGTCGGCCAGATGCAGCATGACTTGTTCCATATCTACACCGTTGACGCACATACCCTGAAGGTGATCCAAAAAACCCGCCAGTTCCGTCACCGTGACTACCGCGAGCAGTTCCCGATCGCCCACCGCATTGTGAACCAGCTGCCGAAGATCGAACTGCTCTACATCGCCGCACTCTACCACGATATTGCCAAGGGCCGTGGTGGCGACCACTCAGAGCTGGGCGCCGAGGACGTGACCGCATTCTGCGAACGCCACCATCTGGGCCGCTGGGATACCCACCTGGTAGCCTGGCTGGTACGCAACCACCTGCTGATGTCGATGACCGCGCAGCGCAAGGACATCTCCGATCCGGAAGTTATCCACACCTTCGCCAAGCAGGTTCACGACATCGTACATCTGGATTACCTCTACGTGCTCACCCTGGCCGACATCAACGCCACCAACCACACCCTGTGGAACAACTGGCGCGCCACCCTGATGCGCACCCTCTACACCGAGACCAAAACCGCACTGCGTCGTGGCCTGGAAAACCCGGTACAGAAAGAGGACCTGATCGAGCAGGTACAGCATGAGGCGATGATGATCCTATCCCGTCAGGGACTGGACGAGGCCGAAGTTCTGGAGTTCTGGGCTACCCTGGGTGACGACTACTTCCTGCGCGAAACCGGCAAGAGTATCGCCTGGCACACCCGCGCCATCCTTGAGCACCACAATCCTGATGCCCCGCTGGTACTGATTCGTCAGACCTCATTGCGACTGCATGAAGGCGCGACCGAGATCTTCGTCTATATGAAGGATCAGCCGAACCTGTTTGCAGCGTCCGTGGCCACTCTCGACCAACTGAACCTCAGCATCCAGGACGCCCGCATCATCGTCACCGACGACCAGCTGACCCTCAACACCTATACGGTGCTAACGGCGGAAAACCAGCCATTGTCGGAAAACCCGGACTACCTAAACACCATCAAGCAGCGCCTGGTAGAAGAGCTGGACGATCCGGAAGACTACCCGGAAATTATCCACCGCCGCGTACCGCGCCAGCTGAAGCTGTTTGCCACACCAACCCGGGTAACCATCAGCACAGACCCGGTCAGTCAGGAAACGCTGCTGGAAGTGCTTACGCCTGACCGCCCGGGGCTGTTGGCACGTATCGGCCGAATTTTTGTCGAAAACCACGTATCGGTGCGTAAAGCCAAGATCACCTCCATCGGCGAGCGGGTAGAGGACTTTTTCTTTATCACCGACGAGTCGAATCAGCCGATCTCTGATCCTGAGCTATGCCAGCGCCTGCAGAGCGACATCTGCAAGCAGCTGGACGAACATATACAACAACAAGAAGCCTGATGCGATTGCATCAGCCAACCGAGCTGACAGTACTATGGATAAACAGACTCAGACCGAAATCGAAGCGGCAGCATTCCGCCGTTTACTGGCCCACCTGGACAACCGCAAAGATGCGCAGAACATCGACCTGATGATTCTGGCGGGATTCTGCCGCAACTGCCTGGCCAAGTGGTACCGCGCCGAAGCGGAAGAGCGTGGCGTCGAGATGGACTATGAACAGGCCCGCGAAGTGATCTATGGTGAGCCGTACAGCAGTTGGAAAGAGAAATACCAGCAGGAAGCTACGCCAGAGCAGCTGGCGCAGTTCGAGGCCACCCAGAAGAGCAAGTAAGTATAAAAAAACGGGCAGTTCAGACTGCCCGTTTTTTAGTTCTTCAGCGTAAGTAGTTGACGCTACTCACTGGCATTAACCCAGGCCCGTTGCAGCTGATTCATATCCACTTCCAGCACCGTCGCGTAAACATCGTCCTGCACCGGATAGGTCTTCACGACACGTGCACCACGCACAATCCCTGACACCGCCGTTTTGAACTGATCGTTCTGCACCACCATATCCCGCACCGCCGTGGTACCGAAAAGATACTGACCATGCACAATCGCCGTCAGCTCCTGATAGGCACGCAGCTTGGATGCTCGCATCGCCTGAATCATCTTGTGCTCTTTGGTCTTGCCCGGCTGCAAACTGATTGGTGCATATCCAGTCGCGCGCACCCATTCAGGCTCGCGTGCTTCGACTACCGCAGTATTTTGCGGTGCATCCGGCAACGCCTCGGCAAAATCCACCAGCGAACGAGAGGCCGTTTCGCACCCTGCCAACAACGCCCCCGCCAGAATCAGAGCGGCCACTTTTACACTATTCATCGGTATTCCCATCACTGTCCTACCGGCCCCAGACTGTTTTCAATGATCATCCCTTTCTGAATCGCCTTGATCGGATCATATCCCGGTGTACCGCCCTCCAGCCGACTATCCGGTAGATGAGTCTGGCCAGACGCCAAGACCTGACGAGTAGTGGTATCCAGCACACGGGCGTTCACCACGATACCGTCCGGGTAGCGCGCATAGCTACCGGTCAACAGAAAATAGATGCGGAATCGATTACGCAGGCTGGACATATTCTGCTTGGTCAACGGGTCCCGCGCCGTGGTCAACAGACTCACAGCCCGGTAGTCGATCAGGTTGTAATCGTTTTGCTGTAACTGATAGACGAAACTCTCGCTCAAACGCTCTCCCAAGGCACCGGTGTAACGCTCTCGCGCCCGGGACAGATCAACAAATGGCATCACCGCCATCGGCAAGCGACGCACGCGGTTCATCTGCAGTCCTTCCTGCAACTGAATCGCCAGCTCGGCGACCGCTTCACTCACCGGATCGTAAATCTGATCACGGGTCGCAATACTGGAGAGCTCCGCGCTGCTGATTACCGGCTCCTGCACAACAGGCTCTGGCGCCACGACCGGTTGCGGCTCTGGTTCAGGACCGAAACCCTGCCAGGTACATCCGCTCAGCAGGAAGGAGAACAGCAGAAGCTTTTTCATGTTGTAGAATCCATATCTCGACTGCAGACAATCTAACACACTTTTATCTGCAGTTTCGCCCATCGGTTCAGGCTGCACTCCAGTTTACATCCCCGGAGCATTTGCATACTGTTAACGGAACATTTACTTAGTTGTCGGTCAGCCGCTGAATATGTTTAACCTGTTGCTCAAATATACCCTGTTCATAGCCCTGATGTTCACTCACCTGGTGGCGCAGGCATTGACCGTAGAGGCGGAAGGTCAGGCGGTCATCCAGAACAACAATCTGGGCCCTGCACGTAAGGCAGCCATTGCCGCCGCTACCCAGCAGGCATCCATGCAGGCCGCGGTCTATGTTTCCAGCAGTCAACAGGTGCGAGACGGGATTCTGGAGATCGACAACATGCAGATCACCACCCTCGGCCAGGTAGAAAACGTGCAGGTTCTCGAAGAGAAGATCGTTGGCAATATCCTGGTGGTGCGTATCAGCGCCGATGTGTTTACCGACACCGGTTGCAAGGACGGCACCAGTGACCGTTTCCTGAAGTCCATTGCGATCACCGCATTCCCATTGGAACATCCGACCCAGGGCAATCTTGGCGGACTGGGCGATACTGCCTGGGAGATGCCCAACCTGATCGCCAGCAAGCTCACAGCCCGCGGTAACCTGCGCCCCTTCAAGGCGAGCCACCTGAACATTTATCCGGTGTTACAGACATCCCCTAGTCGACAACTGGATGATGGCGCATTGACCTCTGTTGCCGCCAACGTGAACAACCTGGACACGCAGTTCATCGTTTCCGGCGTGATTCGTGACATGGCGATGGTGGATCCCCGCACCCATGCCGAAGACAACTATTTCGTCGACCTCTACAACCGCCTGGACTACCGCAGCCGCAAACATCTGCGTAACTTCCAGCTGGATCTGTTTATCCACGACGGTTTCAGTGGTGCACTGCTGATGGAACGCCGCTACCAAACTCAGGGCGTATGGAGCTTACCACAGGAGTTACGTGCCGGTTTTAACAGTCAGGCATTTGCCAATCAGGAATACGGTCAGGCAGTATCTAAACTGCTGCATGAGATGGTGGACGAGCTGGAAAGCAACCTGCGTTGCCGCCCATTCTCGGCCCGTATTACCCACACAGAGAACAATCAGATCTGGTTTAAGGCGGGCACCAGCTCAGGCATCAAGCGTGGGGATAAGTTTAATATCCTGCACCGCTCAACCTTCTATGATGTACAGATGCGACCAACCCATCAGTTGACCGACACCGATCGCACCCTGGTGGTGGATGAGGTGCACCCGAATATAATCAAGGGACACCTGGTGAATATCGCCCAGCATCAGAACATTCTGCCGGGCGACATTGTGGTTTCTAAATAAGCGAGCCTGGTATTAATCAGGCACGCTGACCACGAATATTGATCTCTACACGGCGGTTCAGGGCCCGGCCTGACGCTGTTCCGTTATCGGCAATCGGGTAACGCTCGCCGTAACCCTGTGTACTGATACGCAGACGCTCAATACCGGAGCCGGTCAGATAGTTTGCCACCGCCGCCGCACGGGCTTCAGACAACTGCTGGTTGTACTCAAAGCTACCGGTACTGTCGGTAAAGCCATCTACAGACATCACCGTTTTATCAAACTTCATCAGCACCTTCACCACAGAATCCAGCACTGGATAGAAGCCGCCATCGATACGGGTAGAATCGGTTGCAAAGGTCACGTTACCTGGCATGATCAAACGGATATCGTCACCCTGACGCTGTACGCTGACACCCGTCCCTTCCAACTCCTGACGCAGCAATGCTTCCTGCTGGTCCATGTAATAACCAATACCACCACCGACAGCACCACCCACCAGCGCACCGGTCAGCGCTCCTTTGCCACGATCTTTCTTGCTGGACACTGCAGCCCCCAGCACCGCACCTGCTACAGCACCAATACCGGCACCGGTCGCAGTATTACTGGTCTTCTGCTCACGGGTATAAGGATCGATTGTCTGACAACCGGAAAGAACCGCCGCGGTTACACACACATAAATAAACTTTTTCATCACAAGCTCTCACAAAAATCGTTATCGGCACCTAAGCCCTGCAATGCTTTCAAGTCTAAAGGTAATACCTGAACCATAGCTTAAATGGACTCACATACCGCATATCTGTAAAGAATTCTTTACAAATTCCAAAACCCATCATTTATCCCTAGTCACCCCCCTGAACAACCGATAAAATGACGGATCGGTAACAGAAACCCAATTTTGAACACCTCTACCCAAAAAAGGTGTCATAAAATTTGGTTAACTGGGCACCCAGGCCATCGTGGTGCCGAATATTTAAGCCACACTCATTGAGTACATCCAGTCCAAGGAGTTCCCATTGTCTCAGCTGCCTCTCATCGTTGGTTTTGGTGGTATCAACCCTGCGGGTCGAGCATCTTTTCATCACGCCTATCGCCGCCTGATTATCGATAAGTTGGATACGCAAAGCCGGGAAGAGACGTTGCTGGGCCTGGCCACACTGACCGGACTGGCAAGCTACGCCGACGGCAGCTACCAGAACAGTGCCGGCGAAACCCTCTCCGTAGAAGAGCTGCTGCAAACTGTTGGCCAGCAGGTACTGGATAACACCCTGATCCGCAAGATCCACCCGGACTGGTTTGACGTGAACAACGTGATGTTCAACAAACCGGCCAAGCTGAAATGCAATGAAGGTGAACTGCGCTTCCAGCTGCGCAAACGCCAGATGCCGCAGAACATCCCTGCGAACTGGCAGGTTACCGAGCCTGCGCCGGGTGTCTTCGACATCACCGTCAGCGACTCCATGGATGTTATCTTCCCGGATGGTAAAGAGGCCCAGGTTAAAGCTGCAGGCCAACTGCCAACCGGATTCCAGCCGGGCAAGCTGTACCAATCCCGCAACCACCCACGCAACCTGCAGATGACCGTGTTCGGAGCCTCCGATGCATTGCGCTCCAGCGGCATCCCGTTTGAAGAGATTGCTGCTCGCGTATCACCAGACCAGATCGGTGTTTATGCCAGCAACTCCATCGGCCAGCTGGATGACCTGGGTTTTGGTGGCCTGACCAAATATCCGGCACTGGGTAAACGCACCACTTCCAAGCAGATGCCTTTGGGTTACGCCCAGATGCCTGCAGACTTCGTTAATGCATACGTATTGGGCAGCGTTGGCGTCACCGGCGGTGCTCTGGGCGCCTGTGCAACCTTCCTCTACAACCTGCGCAGCGCGGTAAACGATATCCGCTCCGGCCGCCGTAAGGTGGTACTGGTCGGCGGCAGCGATGCACCGGTTACCCCGGAAGTGATGGAAGGTTTCCGTGTTATGGGCGCTTTGGCAGAGGACAAAGACCTGCTGGCGCTGGACGGACTGAGCAGCCTGAGTGATGACGACTACCGTCGTGCCTGCCGTCCATTCGGACAGAACTGCGGTTTCACCATGGGCGAATCCAGCCAGTTTGCCCTGCTGATGAGCGATGACCTAGCCTTGGAGATGGGCGCGCAGATCTTCGGTGCCGTACCAGACGTTTTCGTAAATGCGGATGGCCACAAAAAATCGATCTCCGCTCCGGGTGTGGGTAACTACATCACCCTGGCAAAAGCTGCCTCCATGGTGCGCGGCATGCTGGGAGAAGAGTCCCTACGCCAGCGCAGCTTTGTACAGGCCCACGGCACCAGCACACCTCAGAACCGCGTCACCGAGTCACACGTAATCAACGAAACGGCAAAAGCGTTTGGCATCGAGAGCTGGCCAGTGGCTGCTGTAAAATCCTATCTGGGCCACTCCCAGGGCACTGCCGGTGGTGACCAGTTGAGCACCTCTTTGGGCACCTGGGCGTACGGCTATATCCCGGGCATCCTGACCACCCCGGCATTTGCCGACGATGTGCACCAGTCCAACCTGCTACTGAGCAACCAGCATATTGAAGTTGGCGCACAGGGTATGGACAGTGTACTGCTAAACTCCAAGGGCTTTGGTGGCAACAACGCGTCCGCGCCGGTGCTGGCACCTCACGTCGCCGAAAACATGTTGCGCCGTCGATACGGCGACAGCGCCATGAGCGAATATCTAAAGAAACGTGAGCAGGTAAGTGCCAAAGCAGCGGAATACGACCAACAGGCAACTAAAGGCACAGCGCGCCCGATCTATCTTTATGACCACAACGTACTAGAAGGTGAAGACCTGCAGATCACCGATAAGGAGATCCGCCTGCCGGGTTACGAGAACCCGGTTGATCTGTCTGTGGATAACCCATACTCCGACATCTGCTGATCCTCCCTCAAGCGTAAGCCCTGTAACAGTCTCAAGAAGACTGTTACAGGTGCAAAACTATTCCTCACTGCCGCAGTCAAATCGGGAAAGCACCCAATAACGGCAGGACATAATGAAGACGCAACTGTTACTCGCAGCCAGCGTATTGGCTTTGAATGGCTGTGCATCCTCCTCCGATCTTCATTCCGGTTACTACACACTGGATTTGGAGCGCACAGAGCTGTGTTATTCAGGTCAGAATCGCTGTCTTAACCTGGAGCTGATCATCCCATCCTACAATGAGATGCGAATCGCCCAAGCGTACGAGATTCCCACCAGCCCTAAAGGCTGGGACGTACGAGATCTTGTTACTTTGATGTTGGCTCCGCCCAAAAAACAGTATGAAGCGAAACAGATTGATGACTTCCGTTATCTGATCCCTCGCACTTACGCCTCCAACACCGTATGGCGTTACCTGTGGCAGGAACAATTTGAATTGTACGAATCCAATGGGAGATTCAAAAAGTTGTGAGCGGTTTATAAATTCAGCAGTTTGCGTGCGGTCGTCGAAGTCGCGTGCGCCAGCTCTTCAAGACTGATGCCACGTAACCCGGCGAGCACCTCGGCGACCTCACGTACCCTCTTCGGTTGATTGGGAATACCGCGGTGATTCAGCAACGGAATATCCGGCGAATCGGTTTCCAGTACCAGTGTGGATAACGGCATATCCGACGCGATACGGCGCAGCTTTTTAGCACGCTCGTAGGTCAAACTTCCCCCGATCCCCAACTTAAAGCCCAGATCGGCATACTGCGTTGCCTGCTGTTCGCTGCCGGAATAAGCATGCACAATCCCCGCGCACGGCAACTTTTTCTGGCGCAGCAGCTTCAGTACCTGGTCGTGTGCTTTACGCACGTGCAGCAGTACCGGCAGGTTAAACTGTTTCGCCAACTCTAGCTGAGTATCAAACAGCGCCACCTGCCGTACCTGGTCCGAGTCGGCGATAAAGAAATCCAAGCCAATCTCACCAACAGCCACCACCTGTTCTGACGCCAGTAAGGTTTCCAAGTGTTCGAGATCTTCGTTCTGGTGCTGATCGATAAAACAGGGATGTAATCCCAATGCGGGGGAAAAACCGTACTCAGCACAACACCCCAACAAGCGCGGCCAATCCTGCGCTAAGACACCGGGTACCACAAAGGCATTCACAGACGCGGCTTTTGCATCCGATACAACATCATCCCGGTCTTCATCGAAGACTGGAAAATCCAGATGGCAGTGGGTATCGATCAGATCAACGTTCATAAATGGATCATAGCAAAAAGCCCGCTGGCGGCAGACCGGCAGCGGGCTTTTGAACATATTTAATCAGGCGATCAGTGTTCGCGGGTGGAACGGAATTGCACGTCCGGCCAACGCTCCTGAGTCAGGCTCAGGTTAACGCGGGTTGGAGCCAGATAGGTCAACAAACCTGCACCGTCGATACCGATGTTGTCGTATGCCTTACGTTTAAAATCGCTCAGCATCTTGTCGTCATCACACTCAACCCAGCGGGCGGTTTGCACATTGACGGCTTCGTATACACAATCAACCTTATACTCGTCCTTCAGGCGGAACATAACCACATCAAACTGCAGCTGACCGACAGCACCCAGCACCATGTCGTTGTTCTTCTCCGGCATGAACAGCTGTACCGCCCCCTCTTCAGAGAGCTGCTGTAGACCTTTCTGCAACTGCTTCATCTTCAGCGGGTCGGTTGGACGCACACGGCGGAAGATCTCCGGCGCGAAGTGCGGAATACCGGTGAACTTCAGTGCTTCACCTTCAGTAAAGGTATCGCCGATCTGAATGGTACCGTGGTTGTGCAGACCGATGATGTCACCAGACCATGCCTCTTCCACGTTCTCACGGTCGCCCGCCACAAAGGTCACCGCATCAGCGATCTTCACATCTTTGTTTATGCGGGTGTGCTTCATCTTCATGCCACGGCTGTATTTGCCGGAGCAGATACGCATAAAGGCGATACGGTCACGGTGCTTCGGATCCATGTTTGCCTGGATCTTGAACACAAAGCCGGAGAACTTTTCTTCGTTCGCTTCAACATCGCGGCTAACCGCGTTACGGCTGCTAGGTGCTGGCGCGTATTCAACAAAACCATCCAGCATCTCGCGCACGCCGAAGTTCGCCAGGGCGGTACCGAAGTAAACCGGAGTCAGCTTGCCCGCCATAAACTCTTCCAGCTCGAACTCGTGGGTTGCACCACGCACCAGCTCTATCTCTTCCAGGTAATCCTCGTAGATATCACCCAGCAGCTCCTTGGCCTCATCCGTCTCCAGACCATTAATCTGGATATCTTCCGGAATGGTGTGCCCCATGCCTGGTTGGAATACATGGATGGTATCGGTGTAGAGGTTGTACACGCCCTTAAACGCCTTACCCATGTCGATCGGCCAGGTGATCGGCGCAGCGGCGATCTTCAGGACCTCTTCGATCTCGTCCAGCAGCTCGATCGGATCTCGGATATCGCGGTCCATCTTGTTCACGAAGGAGAAAATCGGCGTATCACGCAGGCGGCAGACTTCCATCAGTTTGATGGTACGGTCCTCGACACCTTTAGCGCCGTCCACCACCATCAACGCGCTGTCCACCGCGGTCAGGGTGCGGTAGGTATCTTCCGAGAAATCTTCGTGCCCTGGGGTGTCCAGCAGGTTAACCATGCGGTCTTTGTACGGGAACTGCATCACGGAGGAGGTGATGGAGATACCACGTTCCTGCTCCATCGACATCCAGTCGGACGTCGCATGGCGGTCGCTTTTCTTACCCTTAACCGTACCAGCCGTCTGAATCAGGTTTCCGAACAACAACAGTTTTTCGGTGATGGTGGTTTTACCGGCATCTGGGTGAGAGATGATAGCAAAGGTCCTTCGCTTATTGATTTCATTGAGAAAATCTTGGTTTGCCATGTATAAATTCTTTTAGTTTGTACACGGATTTGTACACACTTTTGGAAGTACTCTCTTTTCAGTTCTTCGCTTGTCAAATCCG